>NZ_JALBWO010000053.1:0-235247 GCF_050026815.1 Rhodanobacter ginsengiterrae
CGTTCCCGTGCCGGCAAAGGCGCTCTTGCCCTGGCTCTCGGACTCGCGCTTCCAGCGGGTCAACAGGCTATCCCGGATCCCCAGTTCCCGAGCCACTTGGGCACAACTGACGCCCGGCTGATTAGCTTGTTCAACCGCGCCACGCTTGAACTCGCTGCTGAATTTTCTTCGCTTCGACATGAACACTCCTCATCGGCCGCATCGGCCTTCTCGTAAGTGTCCGTGAAATCGGGGGTGAACCCATTCTGAGCGAAGGTCTAATGGTGCTTCTTCGTGATCGAATCGATAGCGTAGCTGAGCGTTTCGCGGCGTCTTTTCCGGAACTCATCGATACCGAGCTCATGCGACGTCTTCTTGCCGAGAAACCTCTTTCTGGCGGCTTCAAAACTTCGCTCAGCTCTTTCCTGTATTTTGCGGCAGTTGCATTCTTCACTGGGCACGAGGCCGGGCATCACGTCGCTGGGCATCGATCTCAATACCCAAAGCGTGCCCACGCGGAGAATTCCGAGGACGATGCTATTGATTGGGACGGAGATTGGCTCATCGGGCAGGCCTTAGAGCGTGACGCCGACATTCTGGGCCTGACCCTATGCCGCATCGCTATGACTCACCTGCTGAGCAAGTTATGGGGCGTGACGGAGGCAGAGAATCTTTCCGCCTATGAACAGCAAGTTTTCCAGCGTGTGCTCGCCGCTCTGATATCGACAGGAGCCTTGACAGCAGCGGTGTTCATCAAGCCCAAGAGCATCGAATGGGTAGAGGTGCCTAAAAGGTCACATCCTCCCGCAATTGCTCGGCTGCTGACGCTTGCCTCGATCATATCCTTCGCGATCAAGAAGAACTTTCACGGCTTAGACGCTTTGTCACGGAGATGGATACGAGTGGCATCGTTAGAAGTCGCTGTCGGTGCCACTATCGTGCCCGGATCAGACGCCGACCGTATACAGCAGGAGCGCATTGCACGGGGTGGCGAGCCCGCAGCGATCCGGGCGACAGGAATTCGAAAGGCGATGCACGATCCGACGTTCCGGAAGTACATGGCGCAGCTAGATGCAAAAATTTGGGAGATCCGACCTCGTCTGAAACCTAGAAGATAGACCTGTCATGTGGCCTCGCTGCATGCGCGTCGATGCTTCTAGGAGCGATCCACCGGAAGCAACGCCGCTACTTGCAGTCCTGAACGTCTGAGGTGCAAAAGGCCTCATGCAACCCCAGAACGGTTTCTCTAAGAATGAGCGGGCGCTCTCTTCCTCCCAATAGCACGGGCTAATCAACTTGCTCCGTTGCCTCTGGAAGCGGACACAAGCGGCAGGAAGCTAGCGCCTGCATTGCGGTAGGCTGCAAGCGCAGAATCTGAATGGAGGCACGTGATGGCGCGACAATTCAACATTGAGGCCCTGACGGCCGTCTCCCAAGCGCCCGCCGCCAGCGAAACGGATTGGCTGATCGCAGCCGAGGACTCTGTCGCATTCCTGAAGGAGAACGCGCAGTGCGAAGAAATTGTGATCTTTGCCAGTGGCCCCGCCACGCTCATCCACGCCGTACTCGCGCCGCTGAAGCAAGTCACTCCTGCGGACCAGAAAGACCTTATGCACACCTTCGTGCAGACAGATGAAAGTTGGGTCATCCAGAAGAGCTACGGAGGCGGCGAAGGCCACCGCGTCTACCTCGAAGCGCCGTTGCGCTCAGGGAAATCGCTGTTGGGTGGCGAGAAGCTCGTCTTTCGCCGCTCATTCACCGGTGTGCAAAAGGGCGAAAGCCCGGTCGAACTGAGCCAGAAGCTCGTGCATGCGCTCGGCCTGCATTTCGTGCGGGAACGCAACGCGTACTGCCGGCTGGATGATCGCGGGGACATCGAGGACGTTATTCGTGTAATACGCACCGAACTTAGCCCGGGTCGGGAGAGCCTCACCGCAGTCACGATCCTCGCCAAGGATATCTCCACATACATGACTCTCGCGGACATGGCGCTGGTCTACTTTTTCGATTTCACCCGTTTCAAATCAGGAGCGTTCAACGGCTGGGGCGACCATCCGCGCATCGAACGCAAGGCCCCCGACCTCTTCTATCACGGCGGCAGCATCGGAAATGCCAGCTACGTCAACGGCCGGATGATCGTCCGCTCCACCATTCCGCTGGAGCAACTTATCGACGACTGGAAAGAGGAATCAAACCCGACGAGGAAAAAGGAATACGCCACGTTCAAGATATTCGACCGCAAGAGCGGCGTCGAAGTTGAAACGTCGTGTGCCCCGGAGTCCCTCTCAAACTACTTCCAGAAATCGGACCTGCCCTGGGAGATTTCACCCGCATTCTTCCGCCCTGATGTCTTGCACCGCTTCAAGGCAGACCCCGAGAAGTACAGCCTTGATGACCGGTCCATCAGTTGCCGCAACGCTTGGTATCTCAAGAGCTACGACATCAATGAAGCCGGCCAGGTGCATGCCTATATTGGCGACCTGGCCCGCCTCCCGATCGAAGAGCAGCGCTACTGGCAATCGTTCAACGAGTGGCCGAAGGGAACAATATCTAAGCGGGCGCACGAAAACGACATCCTCGGCGAGTTCAGCTCTGAGTACGACCCGCTCCATCTCCTGAAGTACAAGATTGGGAAACTCAATGCCGCGCCATTTGATTGGTGGCAGCCACGAGGCGAAGCTCAGATAGATGCTGCGCGCTACCCTGCAACGGATTCGACCCTTGAATGGGCCAACGAAATCTTGGCCTTCGATCAGTTGCTCGTTGAGGGATTTCAGCTCAAACCGTTGCGAAAGCTATTAGAGGATAGGGGAGGAAAAGCAGATGCAAGTTGGGCCTCTCTGCGCGTGATTGCAGAAATCCTTGTTGCATCAGGAAAAACTGTCGATGACGCCAAGGCACTCCTCAAGCCGCTTAGCAGGCTTCATGCTCTGCGCAGCATCCTGAAGGCGCACAGCTCCGTCGAGGAGAAGAACAAGGAAGAGTATGAGGCGCGTGCGGCGTACGGAACACTAAGGGCTCACTTCAAGGATCTCGCGGGCCAATGCGACAAGAGCTTTGACACGATTCTGCTCGCCCTCGGAGCGGGCGATCTAAATCCATGAGCGAAAAACGCTACGCACTTAGGAGCGGTTTTGGCGAACGACCGTTTTGGGGAATCGATGTTGATTCGTCGAACGACAGCAGAGGGTCGACCTCTGCCGGTCACGATCTGCGCGGCAATCATCGGGCTGCGACGATAGATGTGGTGCGGGCATTCGGCGGCTGAGTCTGATCGGCTGAACGAGCACAGATTCAGATACTGCAGCAGTCGCTTCGGGTTGAAGGTGGTCCGTAGTCGCCCATCAACAACACCGCCCCCCACCGCCCTTGTACCGCGCCTCCTGCCGCTCGCGGAAGAACTCGTCGTAGCTGGGCACCTTGCGTTCCGGATGGTGCTCGCGCAGGTGTTTCAGGTAGACGTCGTAGTCGGGGATGCCGCAGCACAGGCGGGCGGTTTGTACCGCCCACTTGCGTACGGACCGGAAGGTCGTGGTCATCACGGCTTCCTCAGCTGGCCACGCTGCTCAGCGCCACATAGGGCTCTTCGTGCGCGGTGGGGCGATCGATCTTCCAGGCTCGCAGCAGGGCGCGCAGGCAGAACAGCACCATCACCACGATCAGCGCCATGAACAGGCCGGTGAGGGCCATGTCGACGTAGTTGTTGGTGACGATCTGCTGCATGGCGGCTTCGGTCTTGGCCGGTGCCAGCAGCTGGCCTTGCTGCATGGCGGCGCTGTACTTGTTGGCGGCGGCGGTGAAGCTGATCGGGCCGACCAGTTTCTGGTAGCCGGCGGTGAGCGTGCAGATGATCAGCCACAGCGCGGGGATGCCCGGCACAAGTACGTAGCGCTGGCGCTTGAGTTTCACCACCACCACGGTGGCCAGCATCAGGGCGATCGCGGCGAGCATCTGGTTGGCGATGCCGAACAGCGGCCATAGCGTGTTGATGCCGCCGAGTGGATCGACCGCGCCCTGGTAGAGGAAGTAGCCCCATAGCGCCACGCAGATTGCGGTGGCCAGCAGGTTGCCGGTCCACGAGGTGGTTTCCTGCAGCGGCTTGTGCATCAGGCCGGCGATTTCCTGGATCATGAAGCGGCCCACGCGGGTGCCGGCGTCGACGGTGGTGAGGATGAACAGCGCTTCGAACAGGATCGCGTAGTGGTACCAGAACGCCATCATGCCGCCGCCGGGGATGATGTTGTGCAGCAGCTGGGCCATGCCCACCGCCAGCGTCGGGGCGCCGCCGGCGCGGCTGAGGATGCTGGATTCGCCGATATTTTTGGCCGTCTGAATCAACTCATCCGGCGTCACCACGAAGCCCCACTGGCTGATCGTGGTGGCGGCCTGCTGCACGGTGTCGCCGATGATCGCACTGGGCGCGTTCATCGCGAAGTACACGCCGGGGTGCAGCGAGGTGGCGGCGATCAGCGCCATGATCGCCACGAAGGCCTCCATCAGCATGCCGCCGTAGCCGACCAGGCGTGCCTGACCTTCGTTGGCCAGCAGCTTGGGCGTGGTGCCGGAGGCGATGATCGAGTGCCAGCCGGAGACCGCGCCGCAGGCGATGGTGATGAACAGGAACGGGAACAGGTTGCCGGCGAATACCGGGCCGCTGCCATCGATGAACTTCGTCACCGCGGGCATCTGCAGCAGCGGCGCGGACAGGAAGATCGCCAGTGCCAGCAGGGCGATGGTGCCGATCTTGAGGAAGGTGGAAAGGTAGTCGCGCGGCGCCAGCAGCAGCCATACCGGCAGCACCGAGGCGAAGAAGCCGTAACCGATCAGCAGCCAGGCCAGCGACTTGGCATCGAAATCGAACAGCGGCGCCAGCGTGGCGGAATCGGCCACGTTCTTGCCGAACGCGATCGACGCCAGCAGCAGCACCAGGCCGATCAGCGAGACTTCGAGAATCCGCCCCGGCCGGAACCAGCGCATGTAGCCGCCCATCAGGAACGCGATCGGAATGGTGCAGGCCACGGTGAAGGTGCCCCACGGGCTGTGCGTGAGCGCCTTGACCACCACCAGCGCCAGCACCGCCAGCACGATCATCATCAACACCAGCACGCCGACCATCGCCACGATGCCGGGCACCGGGCCGAGCTCCTCGCGCAGCATGTGGCCGAGTGAACGCGCATCGCGACGCAGCGACAGGCCGAGGATCATGAAGTCCTGCACCGCGCCGGCGAACACCACGCCGAACAGGATCCACAACGTGCCGGGCAGATAACCCATCTGCGCGGCCAGTACCGGGCCGACCAGCGGGCCGGCGCCGGCGATGGCGGCGAAATGGTGGCCGAACACCACCCACTTGTCGGTGGGCACGTAGTCGAGCCCGTCGTTGCGCAACACCGAGGGCGGTGCGCGGGTCGGGTCCAGCCGGAGCACCGAGTGCTCGATGAACTTGCCGTAGAAGCGGTAGCCGATCACGAAGATCGAAATGGAAGCGGCCACCAGCCAGATCGCGTTGATCGGCTCGCCGCGCCTGAGCGCCACCACGCCAAGACAGAATGCGCCAACGATGGCGATGGCGACCCACAATATCTTGCTGGCCGGGCTGGGCTTGGGCATGACGGCGGCTTGCATGGATGCGCTCTCCTGGGTGGCTGCCCAAGGGTCTGCCCGTATGCCACGGCGGTCAATCCCAAAACCGGCCCTGCGGCATTAGCCATTGGTCGAATAGCGCCGGTCGCGGCGTCGCGTCAGGGCGCGGTGGCGGGGCTACACTGGCCGCACGGTCGATCACAAGGAATTCGCCATGCGCATTGCAGTTCGCCACGGTCTGCTCGGCCTTGCTCTCGCGGCAGCGGTACTGCCGCTGACGGCGCTGGGCGCGGGCCAGTTCAAGGATCTGCTGGACAAGGTCAAGCAGTCGACGCACGGCGCCAGCTCGTCGCAACGGGGCAGCAACCTGCCCACCAGCGACATCGCCGCCGGGCTGAAGGAGGCGCTGGCCAAGGGCACCACCAACGCGATCAACAGCCTCGGCCGCGACGGCGGCTTCTGGAACAACAGCAAGGTGCGCATTCCGCTGCCGGGCAAGCTGGAACAGGCGGGCAAGCTGGCGCGGCAACTGGGCCAGGGTGCCAAGGTGGACGCGTTCGAGTTGAGCATGAACCGCGCGGCCGAGAAAGCGGTGCCCCAGGTGGCGCAGATCTTCGGCGATGCGATCCGCAAGATGACCCTGGACGATGCCCGCGGCATTCTCACCGGCGGCGATCACGCGGCTACCGACTTCTTCCGGCGCGTGGCCGGCGACGCGCTGACCGCGCGGATCCACCCGATCGTGGCCAGGGCCACCGACAGCGTGGGCGTCACCCAGAAGTACAAGGCGTTCACCTCCGGCAGCGGTGGCGGCGGACTCGGTGCGGCGCTCGGTTCGCTGGGCTCGCTGGGGGGCGGCAAGTCGAACAAGGGCGGCAGCCCGCTGGATCTGGATGACTATGTGACATCGAAGACGCTGGACGGACTGTTCACCGAGATCGGTGACCAGGAGCAGTCGATCCGCCACAACCCGGGTGCCCGCACCACCGATCTGCTGAAGAAGGTGTTCGGCGGTCACTGAACGGCAGGCCGGCCTGGCCTTGTACCGCAGCGGCCAAGGCCACAGGAAAGGGGGAAGATCCCCTGCGCGAGGCTCCAACATGATCCGTGAAATCCTGAAGATGGGCGATCCGCGCCTGCTGCGTATCGCCCCGCTGGTACCAACGGCGATGCTGGGCAGCGCCGAACTCGACGCGCTGATCGCCGACATGTTCGACACCATGCACGCCGCCGACGGCGTCGGGCTGGCCGCGCCGCAGATCGGCGTCGACCTGCAGCTGGTGATCTTCGGTTTCGACCGCAACGAACGTTATCCCGATGCGCCGGCGGTGCCGCGCACGATCCTGCTCAACCCGGTGATCACGCCGTTGTCGCAGGACATGGAAGAAGGCTGGGAAGGCTGCCTGTCGGTGCCCGGCCTGCGCGGCGCGGTGAACCGTTACTCGCTGATCCGCTACGAAGGCATCGATCCGCAAGGCCGGCGCATCGAGCGTACCGCCGAAGGCTTCCATGCCCGCGTGGTGCAGCATGAGTGCGATCACCTGATCGGCCGGCTGTACCCCTCGCGCATCACCGACTTCAGCCACTTCGGCTATACCGATGTGCTGTTTCCGGGCCAGGAACTGGGAGACGACTGACATGCGGGCGATCTGGAAAGGCACCGTCCTGGCCGCAAGCGACGACACCGTCGTGGTCGAAGGCAATCACTATTTTCCCGCCGATGCATTGATCAAGAGCCACTTTCGGGCGAACGATCACCAGAGCATCTGCCCATGGAAAGGCACCGCCAGCTACTACGACGTGATCGTGGATGGCGAGGTGAATGCCAATGCCGCGTGGTATTACCCGACCCCGAAAGAGGCCGCCAGCCAGATCAAGGGCCGCGTGGCATTCTGGCGCGGGGTGGAAGTCATCGCGTGATTCCCGCGCGCCGGCATTGATGCGGCGACGCCTGTGCATGGATGATGCTGCTCTTTGACGACAGGGCGGCCGATGCCATCGATTCAATCCATGCAGCCGCTGCTGATTGACGGGAAAAGTGCGCTGCCTGCGTCGGCACGCCGCAATCCCGGCATCGACCTGCTGCGCGGCCTGTCCATCCTGTTCGTCATCCTCAATCATCTCGGCCTGCGCATCCCGCTGAAGAAGACCGCGCTGGCCGATGTGCTGCCGCCGTGGTTCCTGAGCCGGTTGAACTACAACGGCTACGAGGCCGTGTTCGTGTTCTTCGTCATCTCCGGGTTCCTGATTGCCGGCAACGCACTGCAACGCTGGGGCGGCCTGGAGCGGATCGACCTGCGTGCTTTCTATGCGCGGCGCTTCGCCCGCATCGTGCCCTGCCTGGTCGCGCTGATTGCCGTGCTCGCCGTATTGCACCTGCTGGCGGTGCCGGATTACACGATCAGTCGCCCGGGCCAGTCGCTGCCGGGCGCGATCCGGGCGGTCATCGGCCTGCATCTGAACTGGTACGAGGGGCGCACCGGTTACCTGCCGGGCAACTGGGACGTGTTGTGGTCGCTGTCGATCGAGGAAGTGTTCTACATCGGCTTTCCGCTGGCGTGTCTGCTGACGCGCCGGCGCCGGGTGCTGGTGCCGCTGCTGGCCGTGCTCGCGCTGTCGATGCCGTGGACGCACGCCGCCTTGCGCGGCAACGAGATCTGGCAGGAGAAAGCCTACCTGCCGGGCATGTCGGCGATCGCGATCGGCGTGCTCGGTGCGTTGCTGGCCGCGCGTTCGCGGACACTGCCGGCCCGCACGATCGTCTTGCTGGGCTGGCTCGGCGCGATCGGTCTGCTGGCGACGACGATCGACGGTGCGCTGATGTGGCATCTGCTGCGCGATGGCTACATGCTGCTGCTGGCGCTTTCCGCGCTGTGCCTGCTGCTGGCCTGCGAGCAACGCCAGCGCCGCGGCGACTGGCGTCCCTGGCGGACCCTGGGCTGGCTGCGCTCATCGGGACGTCTGAGCTATGAGATCTATCTCAGCCACATGTTCGTGGTCTTCGCGATGGTGCGCCTGTTCAGATTCGCCGGCGGCGATCCGCGCTCCGGCTGGCTCTGGTATCTGCTGGCGCTGCCGTTGTGCTGGCTGCTGGGCATGGCCGTCGAGCGTTGGCTGTCGCTGCCGTGCGAGCGCTGGCTGCGGGCGCGGCTGATGGAAAGCGGCCGCGCGAGACCCGCGCCGACGCCTGCTTCCTGAACGTTCATGACGCGAAACTGCCGTGTCCGGGTGGTCTGTTGCAGGACTCCGGATGCCGCAGCCTGACCCACCGATCCCGCGTGTGGTTACTGCCAGCGGAGGCGTGAACGCCATCTTTATCCAAGCACGAGTAGGTTCTGCAGGGAGGACGGCCGGTTCCGTTGGCCCGGGTGCCGCAGAACCGACACTTCCCGTAACGCTGCGGATCATGGCAACCCGCGACTTTTCCGAAGAGCGAGTGAGGTACGGCGCAGCAGCACCATGAACCATCACAAGCCACCTCCGTCAAGACATCGGGTCAACTGGGAAAATCCGGACCTGAAATCGCTGCTGGAAAAGACCGAAGGTTGGAATCTGGACAATCGCGGGGTGTTCGAGCGCGTGGCCTGTGAAGTGCATGTGGGCTGGGGCGCCGCTGTGACGCGGCCGGCCACCCTGGTGTACGAGAGCGGTGGCGTGCTGGTTTTCGAGGCGAATTTCCTCATCCCGCAAGGCGAGAACGTTCGCATCGATTATGTGCAGGCGGACGGTGGCGATGTGCGCTCGCGCTGGGGTACGGTGGCAGACGCGCGCGCTGGTCGTCGTGCGGATGACGAAGCCCATGGCACCCAGGTGTACTGGTTGCACGTGCGCTGAGCTTGACGGTCAACGAGCATGCGTGTGGCTTTGCCCGATACCCGTTGGTTTCCTCGCGTGATGCCAAAGGCCGTCCGAGGCCGAGTTCCTCCGCAGCCGGCGTTTGGGTCAATGCTGCCCGCTGGCAGCACTTTTCGCCGCCGATGCCGCGTCATCGAACTTCCATGCAGGCTTGCTGGTCCCGTCGAGGTCCAGCTTGGCACGCGGCAGGCCATCCTTGCCATTGAGCTGGACGTGGGCGCTGTTGGCGTCGGTGCCCCATTCGATGGCGGCGTCGCGCGCCTTGGGATCGCCGTAGTTGATGTACATCCCGGCAAAATTCTCTTGGTCATCGATCATCAGGCCGATGGCCTCGTACGGGGCGTGGAATGGTCCAACGCCAGCCCGACGCGTCCGGTGCCCATGGAAGCCAGGCCGCCGCGCTCGCTGCCCTTGGTGTCGTAGAGCGTGATGCCGTAGTTGTAGTCATCGCCCCGGCGCTTTTAGGTCTTGCCGTCGATATGCAGCGTGGGGAGCTGCCCGAGTGCGAGGCTATCGGCACCGGTCTTGCCGAGGAAGATGATGCCGTCGGAGGCATCATCCTTGCGCGTGCGGTCCTTGCTGGCCGGCGCCGGTGCGCCGATCAGGATGCGGTCGTGGCCCTGTGCATCGGTGATCAGCAGGCCTTGTGCGCGCGGAATCGGGTCGGGCCTGGCCGGTTCCCGTTGCAGGCGGTTCCAGTCTTCCATGCGGACATCAGTCGGTTCGGACATGCGCTGCCTTCCTTTAGTGGGGATGCTGTACTTCGCGATCGCGAGGTGCATGCCGCGGACCCGGGGCAGGCCTCAAAGGTTACAGCGGTCGCAATGGTCCTGACGCAGACGAAACATCGAATGAATTTTCGATAGCGTAAAGTAGGGCCGGGGCGGAATCCCGCCCAGGAGAAGTTCGGTGAAGAAAGAAGATGAAACCCACATGCAGATCGTCTCCGCCGACATCAGTTCGGAATCGCTGACCGGCATGGTGATTTTCCGGCCGCATTGCGTGTCGCGCGCGGGTCGCAACGTGGCCGAGATCGGCAAGAGCGGCAATTGGTATGCGCTGCGGCCAGCCGAGGTGCGCAGTTTCGCGCGGGCCTTGCTTGATGCGGCCGATGCGCTGGACCTGAAAACGAAGATGCTGCACGCGGCGAAGTCCGCTGCGGTGTAACCGATGCGCCGGCAGTCTGCCGGCGCATGATTCTTTCAGTTGTACCGATGACGATTGATGGTATCGCGCAATTCGCTGGCGGCGGCCCGCGCGGCCAGCGCGAAGTCCTGATCATGGCTGGCGTAGAGAATCGCCCGTGACGAGCTGATCAGCAGGCCGTTGCCGTGGCTCGTGCGGCCGTGCCGAAGCACCGCTTCCACGTCGCCGCCCTGGGCGCCAATCCCCGGTACCAATAGCGGCATCTCCCCAACCAGCGCGCGCACCTTGCCCAATTCCTCAGGCCAGGTGGCGCCGGTGACCAGCGCGCAGTTGCCGTGCGCATTCCAGTCGCGCGCGATGGTTTCGGCCACGCGCAGATACAGCGGCAGGCCACTACAATCCAGCGCCTGGAAATCCGCACCGCCCGGGTTGGAGGTACGGCAAAGCAGGATCACGCCCTTGTCGGCGTGATCGAGGAAAGGCTGGATCGAGTCGCGGCCGAGGTAGGGATTCAGGGTGACCGCATCGGCCCGATAGCGCTCGAATGCCTCGGTCGCGTAGTGCTGCGCGGTGGAGCCGATGTCGCCGCGCTTGGCGTCGAGGATCACCGGCACGCAGGGGTGTTTGTCGTGGATATGGGCGATCAGCCGCTCCAGCGTGTCTTCGGCACGCAGCGCGGCGAAGTGCGCGATCTGCGGCTTGAACGCGCAGACCAGGTCGGCGGTGGCGTCGACGATCGCGGCGCAGAACGCGAACACCGCATCGGGCGTGTCACGCAGATGCGCGGGGAATTTCGCCGGTTCCGGATCGAGGCCGACGCAGACCAGCGAGTCGTGGTCGGTCCAGGCCTTTTGCAATGACTGCATGAAGTGCATCGTGATCTCCGTTGGGCCGGTTTGCTCCTCCCCCTGCTCGCAGGGGGAGGTCGGGAGGGGGTAAAGCTTTTGACTTGAAGATCAAGAGCGACCCCACCCCAACCCTCCCCTGCGACGCAGGGGAGGGAGCAAGGGCGTTACACCAGCTTCTTGTACTTCACGCGGTGCGGGCGGGCGCCTTCGTCGCCGAGGCGGCGCTTCTTGTCCGCTTCGTATTCGTTGTAGTTGCCGGGGAAGAATTCCACGTGCGAGTCGCCCTCGAACGCGATGATGTGGGTGGCGATGCGATCGAGGAACCAGCGGTCATGCGAGATCACGATCGCCGAGCCGGGGAATTCGAGCAGCGCATCTTCCAGCGCGCGCAGGGTTTCCACGTCCAGGTCGTTGGACGGTTCGTCGAGCAGCAGCACGTTGCCGCCCTGCAGCAGCGTCTTGGCCATGTGCAGGCGGCCGCGCTCACCACCGGACAGGTTGCCGACGATCTTCTGCTGGTCGGTGCCCTTGAAGTTGAAGCGGCCGATGTAGGCGCGTGACTGGATCTCGAAGTTGCCGATGGTGATGATGTCCGAACCGCCGGAGACTTCCTGCCACACGTTGTTCTTCGGATCGAGCGCGTCGCGCGACTGGTCGACATACGCCAGCTTGGTGGTAAGGCCCATCTTGACCTCGCCCGAATCCGGCGTTTCCTTGCCCATGATCATCTTCATCAGGGTGGATTTGCCGGCGCCGTTCGGGCCGATCACGCCGATGATCGCGCCTGGCGGCACCTTGAACGAAAGATCCTCGATCAGCACGCGGTCGCCGAACGACTTGGTCACGTTCTTGAACTCGATCACCTCCTGGCCCAGGCGCTCGCCCGGCGGGATGAAGATCTCATTGGTCTCGTTGCGGCGCTGGTAGTCGACCGAGTTCAGTTCCTCGAAGCGGGCCAGGCGGGCCTTGCCCTTGGACTGGCGGCCCTTGGCAGCCGAACGTACCCACTCCAGTTCCTTGGCGATCGCCTTCTGTCGCGACTTCTCGGAGCTGGCTTCCTGCTTCAGGCGGGCATCCTTCTGCTCCAGCCACTCGGTGTAGTTGCCCTTCCACGGAATGCCGCGGCCGCGATCGAGTTCGAGGATCCACTCGGCGGCGTTGTCGAGGAAGTAGCGGTCATGGGTGACCGCCACCACGGTGCCGGGGTAGTCGTGCAGGAACTTCTCCAGCCAGTCCACCGACTCGGCGTCCAGATGGTTGGTCGGTTCGTCCAGCAGCAGCATGTCCGGCTTGGACAGCAGCAGGCGGCACAGCGCAACGCGGCGCTTCTCGCCACCGGACAACGGTCCGATGATCGCGTCCCAGGCCGGCAGGCGCAGCGCGTCGGCGGCCACTTCCAGCTGGCGCTCCAGCGCGTGGGCGTCGTTGGCGGCCAGCAGGTTCTCGAGCTTTTCCTGTTCCTTGGCCAGCTTGTCGAAATCCGCGCCTTCCTCGGCGTAGGCGGCGTAGACCTCTTCCAGCCGCTTCTGCGCATCGAGGATCTCGGAAACGCCTTCCTCGACCACTTCACGCACGGTCTTGGCCGGATTCAGGTCCGGCTCCTGCGCCAGGTAGCCGATCTTGGTGCCCGGCTGCGCGCGTGCCTCGCCCTGGAAGTCGGTATCCACGCCGGCCATGATCCGCAGCACGGTGGACTTGCCCGCGCCGTTGACGCCGAGCAGGCCGATCTTGGCGCCGGGGAAGAAGCTGAGCGAGATGTCCTTGATGATCTGGCGCTTCGGCGGGACGGTCTTGCTGACCCCGTTCATGGTGAAGATGTACTGCGAGCTCATGCAACCTCCGAAGGCGGGCGCCGCGCCGCTTGCAGCGGTCGACACGGAAAGGGGAATTCGTCAAACCGCACATTATAGCGGCTTGTGGCGGCGTTCCGTGGTTCAGCTTGCCGACTTGCGCCGTCGTGGCGGAGCGGGCGCCGGGGCCAAGCCGGCCAGCAGCAGGTCGAGCAGTTGGGTGAACGCTACATCTTCACCAGGCTGGTTCCACAGGTGGGAAAGCCCCGGGTAGTGGAAGCGCGCCGTGGCATCGAACAGGGCTCGTGCGGCGGCGTCCGGATCGAGCTCTCGGAAGTCGCCGCTGGCCACGCCGGCGGCAATGATCGAGGCGATCTGCTGTTGCATGCGCCCCTTGTGCTCGGCGATCGCCTCTCCGGCCTCCGCCGCCAGCGCGCTGTAGGTGGCGAACAGCTCGGGGTCGCCCAGCACGTTGTCACGCTTGGCCTGGCGCAGGGCGGAAAACCACTGGCGCAGGCGCGCCGGCGGCGGCGTGCGGCCGTGGGCGATCGCCTGCAGTGGCGCCATCGATCGCGCCAGCCAGCCGCGCAGCACCGCCTCGCGCAGCGCCGCCTTGCTGGCGAAATGCCGGTACACGCTGCCGTGGCTGACCCCGAGCGCCTGTGCCACGTCGACCACGGTCGCCTTGCCGGGACCGTAGCGGCGCAGGACATCCTCAGCGGCGGCGAGGATGCGTTCGGGGGTGAGGACGGAGTCGTTCATGCCGCCGATTCAAGCACATCGAGCGTGGCGCAGACGAGTTCGTCCGCCACGTAACCCAGCGGAATCCGGCCGCAGACGTGTTCCGTTGAACGCTTCTCGAAGCCGATCCAGCCGCTGTTGAAACCGTCCAGCATGGCGATGCGCGGTGCGCTGCGATCGGCCGGCATGCCCTCGTCCACGAAGCGCGCCGCCCATTGCTCGCGCGATATCGCGATCGTCTCCACGTCGTGCTCCAGTACGGCGGCCAGCGACTGCGCCATGTCGAACGGGCTGTAGCGTCGCGGACCCTCCACCTCGATCACCCGGCGACCGAACCAGGTTTCCTCGAGCGTGTTGGCGACGGTGCGACCCACGTCGTCGGTGGAGACCATCGGTATCGGGCGGTCGAGCGGCTGCAGGTGGCTGGCAAGCCGGCCCTCGAATTGCGCCAGTGGGACATCCCAGCGCAGGTTTTCCATGAACCACGCGGCACGCACGTGGGCGCGCGGCATCGGCAGCGCGTCCAGCGCCTGTTCCAGCAGATGCAGCTGGGTGATCAGCCCCAGGTCGCGTTCCTGATGGGCGCCGATCGACGACAGCGCCACGATCTTCGGCGGCTGTGCCTTGCGCAGGGCGGCGGTCAGCGTGTCGATCAGGGCGCGCGGTTCGGCGAAGTCTGCATCGGGAGTGAAGTTGGCCGGCAGCATCACGAACACGCCTTCGACGCCGGTGAATGCCGCGCCCAATGCCTCGGCGTCCGACCAGTCGGCGACGACGAGTTCGGCGCCGCGGGCGGCCCAGACTGCGGCCTTTGCCTTGTTGCGCACGATGCCGCGCACGCGCTCCCCGCGCTCCAGCAGGTACTTCGCGGCGGCGCTGCCGACCTGGCCGGTGATGCCCATGATGGCGTACATGTGATGTTCCTCGAAGAAGGGAGGGATGGATGGTGTCCAGCGATGTCGTGCTGGCTGTCGGGCGCCATCGCGAGTGCAGGGAAGGCCGTTGCCGGTTGCCAGGTCGGCCCGGGGGCTCCGTCGACGCGTGTCGATGTTAGATAATTGACTGACAGATTTCAATATCTGTCAGTCAATTATTCAAACCAAGCGCATGCCTGACGCCGTTAGTGGCCCGAAACGCCCGTCGGGGCTACACTTTCGGACTTCCCCGCCCGCTCTTCACGAGGTCAGAATGTTCCCCAAGGACTGCACGATTGCCGGTTACGACGACGAACTGGCCAAGGCCATTGCCGATGAAGGCCGGCGCCAGGAAGATCACGTCGAGTTGATCGCCTCGGAAAACTACGCCAGTCCGCGGGTGATGGAAGCGCAGGGGTCGAAGCTCACCAACAAGTACGCCGAGGGTTATCCGGGCAAGCGCTACTACGGTGGCTGCGAGTACGTCGACGTGGCCGAGAAGCTGGCGATCGAGCGGCTGAAGCAGCTGTTCGACTGCGACTACGCCAACGTGCAGCCGCATTCCGGCTCGCAGGCGAACCAGGCGGTGTACCTGGCGCTGCTGCAACCGGGCGACACCATTCTGGGCATGAGCCTCGCGCATGGCGGCCATCTCACCCATGGCGCCAAGGTCAACATCAGCGGCAAGCTGTTCAACGCGGTGCAGTACGGCGTCGACGAGAACGGCCTGATCGACTACGACGAAGTGCAGCGCCTGGCCACCGAGCACCAACCGAAGATGCTGGTCGGCGGCTTCAGTGCCTACTCGCAGGTGGTCGACTGGGCGCGCATGCGCCGGATCGCCGATTCGGTCGGTGCGCTGTTCTTCGTCGACATGGCACACGTGGCCGGACTCGTCGCCGCCGGCGTGTACCCGAGCCCGCTGCCGCATGCGCATGTGGTCACCTCGACCACCCACAAGACCCTGCGCGGCCCGCGCGGCGGCATCATCGTGGCGAAAGGCGCTGGCGAAGAGATCGAGAAGAAGCTGCAGTCGATCGTGTTCCCCGGCATCCAGGGTGGCCCGTTGATGCACGTGATCGCGGCCAAGGCGGTGGCGTTCAAGGAAGCGCTGGAGCCGGCGTTCAAGATGTACCAGACCCAGGTGGCGAAGAATGCCAAGGCGATGGCCAGGGTGTTCATCGAACGCGGCTACAAGATCGTCTCCGGCGGCACCGAGAACCACCTGATGCTGGTCGACATGATCGGCAAGGAAGTCACCGGCAAGGCCGCCGAGGAAGCGCTGGGCAAGGCCCACATCACCGTCAACAAGAACGCCGTGCCGAACGATCCGCGCAAGCCGTTCGTCACCTCCGGCCTGCGCGTGGGCACGCCGGCCGTCACCACCCGCGGTTACCTGGAAGCGGATTGCATCGAGCTGACGCACTGGATCTGCGACGTGCTGGATGCGCCGGACGACGAGGCGGTGATTGCACGCGTTCGCGACGCAGTGACGGCGCAGTGCAAGAAATTTCCGGTGTATGGCTGAGCGAGAAGTGAGTGAAGAGGAGTGAGAAGTGAGAGAAAGCCGGCGTTGATGCTTTTCTCTCGTTACTCACTTCTCTACTCTCACTCCTGACCCATGCATTGCCCCTTCTGCCAGCACGAAGACACCCGCGTGATCGACTCGCGCCTCACCGAGGATGGCAGCAGCGTGCGTCGTCGGCGCGAGTGCGAGCAGTGCGGCGAGCGCTTCAACACGTTCGAGACGGCGGAGTTGAAACTGCCGACGATCGTGAAGAGTGGCGAGCGGCGCGAAGCCTTCGATGAGCGCAAGTTGCGGGTGAGTTTCGAGCGCGCGTTGCAGAAGCGCCCGGTGGCCAGCCACGACGTGGACTCCTCGGTGCGCGCCATCATCAATGACCTGCGCCGCAGCGGCGAACGTGAAGTGCCGTCGCGCCAGCTCGGCGAACTGGTGATGCGCGAACTGAAGAACCTCGACCAGGTGGCCTACGTGCGCTTCGCCTCGGTCTATCGCAAGTTCGAGGACGTGCAGGCCTTCCGCGAAGAGATCGAGCGGCTCGAGCGCGACCTGCCGGGACTGGCCGATCTGCAGCTGCCCCTGCTCGGTGGCGGCAAGCGCGAAGGCAAGTGACGGATTCCTTTTCGGCGGTTGATCACGCCCACATGGCGCAGGCGCTGCGCCTGGCCGGGCGTGGTCTGTTCACGACCCAGCCGAATCCGCGGGTCGGCTGCGTCATCGCGCATGGCTACGACGTGGTCGGCACAGGCTTTCACCAGCGTGCCGGCGAGCCGCATGCGGAGGTCTTCGCGCTGCGCGAAGCGGGCGAGTCGGCGCGCGGCGCCACGGCTTATGTGACGCTGGAACCCTGCGCGCATCACGGCCGCACGCCGCCGTGTGCCGATGCGTTGATCGCCGCGGGCGTGCGCCGCGTGGTGATCGCCGGCGAGGATCCGTTCCCGCAGGTCAACGGTCGCGGTATCGACAAGCTGCGCGCGGCCGGCATCACGGTCGAAACCGGCTTGCTGCGTGAGGCCGCACGCGAACTCAATATCGGTTTCTTCAGCCGCATCGAACGTGGCCGCCCGTTCGTGCGGGTGAAGCTGGCGATGAGCCTGGACGGTCGCACTGCATTGGCCAATGGCGAGTCGAAGTGGATCACCGGCGAAGCGGCGCGTGCCGACGTGCAGCGCTGGCGCGCGCGCAGTTCGGCGATCCTCAGCGGCAGCGGCACGGTGCTGGCCGACAACCCGCGACTCACCGTACGGCTGCCCGGGGACCAGGAGTTCAGCCCGCCGTTGCGCGTGCTGCTGGATCGGCAACTGCGCACGCCTTCCGGCAGCCATGTGCTGGACGGTGCCACGCCCACCCTGGTGCTGCACGGCGCCTCCGCATCCTGTACGGACGATCGTTTCGCGCGAGTCGAGCGAACGGTCGTGGCGACACGGGGCGAAGCGGTCGACCTGCACGCGGTGCTCGGCCTGCTGGCCGGCCGTGGCTGCAACGAGGTGCATGTCGAGGCCGGTCCCAGCTTGTGCGGCGCGCTGTTCGCCGCTGGCCTGGTCGACGAATTGCTGCTGTACGTCGCGCCGCTGCTGCTGGGCGACAGCGCCCGCCCGTTGCTGCAATTGCCCACGATTGCCGACATGGCGCAGCGCTGGCAGCTCAAGGTGCGGGACCAGCGCCAGCTTGGCGCGGACTGGCGGCTGCAGCTGCGATCAGCCTGATCGACCCGGTGGTGCGCGCTGGCGAACACTGCATTCGCCGTGGCGTCATGCGAGCGCACACCGCGGCGGTGCTAGAATTCGCCGTCGGCCTCGGTCGACAACCATGCACAGCGTCTTCAGGGCGGGGCGGAATTCCCCACCGGCGGTAGGTTGGAAGGCTCACGCCCGACAACGAGCCCGCGAGCGCTTCCGGCGATGCCGGAAGGTCAGCAGATCCGGTCAGATGCCGGAGCCGACGGTTGGAAGCGGGCAACCGCTTTCTCACAGTCCGGATAAAGAGAAGACGGCACGACGCACGGCCTCGCGGCCCTGCGTCTGGCCGCATGCCTGGAGGCGTACTCGCCCACACCACGCGGGATACGTTTCATGAAAAGCCATGCACCCAGGCGATCCATCGCCCTCCGATCGGAGGTGCGCTGATGTTCACCGGCATCATCCAGACGGTAGGTCGCATCGTGCGGCTCGAACCGCGCGGCGGCGACGTGCGGCTGCATGTCGATACTACCGATCTCGATCTGGCCGATGTGCAGCTCGGCGATTCGATCGCGGTCTCCGGTGTCTGCCTTACCGCGATCACACGGGACGCCCGCGGCTTCAGCGCCGACGTCTCCAACGAAACGCTGTCGCTGACCTCGCTGGGCCAGCTGAAGGCCGGCGATCCGGTGAACCTGGAGAAGGCCTTGCGGCTGGCCGACCGGCTTGGCGGGCACCTGGTTTCCGGCCACGTCGATGGCCTGGGCAGGGTGGTTTCGATCACCCCCGACGGCCGCTCGCAGCGCTGGACCTTCGAGGTGCCGGCATCGATCGCACGCTACATCGCCGCGAAAGGCTCGGTCTGCATCGACGGTACCAGCCTCACCGTCAATGAAGTGGCCGGGTCACGATTTGGCGTCAACCTGATCCCGCACACGGTCGAGCACACCGCGTTCCACGCGCGTCGCGTCGGCGATGCGGTGAACATCGAGGTGGACGTGATCGCACGCTATGTCGAGCGGCTGCTGGCCAGTGGTGAAGCGCCGCGGCTGGACGAAAACTTTCTGAAGCAACACGGCTTCGCCTGATCTTTCATCTCCTCCCCCCTGCTTTGCAGGGGGAGCTCGGTGACTGAAAGGAAGCCTTTAGGTGAGGGGGTAAGGCTCTTGATTTGAAAGATCAGATCAAGAGCGAACCCCACCCCAACCCTCCCCTGCGAGCAGGGGAGGGGGAACATCCTGCCCAAGGACTATCGATGAGCTTCAACACCATTCCCGAAATCCTCGAAGACATCCGCGCCGGCCGCATGGTGGTGATTCTGGACGACGAAGACCGCGAGAACGAGGGCGACCTGATCATGGCAGCGCAGATGGTGCGGCCAGAGGACGTCAACTTCATGGTGCGCGAGGCGCGTGGCCTGCTGTGCCTCACCCTGACCGAGCAGCGCACGCGCCAGCTTGGCCTGAAACCGATGGTCAGCGACAACACTTCGTCGTACCACACCAACTTCACCGTCTCGATCGAGGCGGCCGAGGGCGTCACCACCGGCATCTCGGCGCA
Organism: Rhodanobacter ginsengiterrae; assembly: GCF_050026815.1. NCBI lineage: Bacteria > Pseudomonadati > Pseudomonadota > Gammaproteobacteria > Lysobacterales > Rhodanobacteraceae > Rhodanobacter > Rhodanobacter ginsengiterrae. Next base: position 19,618 of record NZ_JALBWO010000053.1, read on the forward strand.
CGACCGCGCGCGCACCATCCAGGTGGCGGTGAAGTCCGATGCGAAACCGCAGGATCTGGCCCAGCCCGGCCACATCTTTCCGCTCACCGCGCAGCCCGGTGGCGTATTGACCCGCGCCGGCCACACCGAGGCCGGTTGCGACCTGGCGGCGCTGGCCGGGCTGGAGCCGTCGGCGGTGCTGATCGAGATCCTGCACGAGGACGGCTCGATGGCGCGGCGTCCGGAGCTGGAGATCTTCGCGCGCAAGCATGGCCTGAAGATCGGCAGCATCGCCGAACTGATCCGCTATCGCCTGGAAACCGAGAAGACCGTGCAGCGGGTGCACGAGGAAGCGGTGGAAACCGAGTTCGGCCCGTTCCGGCTGGTCGCCTATCGCGACGTGATTCGCCGGGGCCTGCACTTCGCGCTGGTGCGCGGAAAGGTCGATGACGGCGCGCCGGTGTTGTCGCGCGTGCACGTGCGCAACACCTTGTCCGACGTGCTGCACCTCAAGCGCGACGACCTCGGCCTCACCGTGACCTCCGCACTGCGCCGGATCGCCGACGAGGGTCGCGGCGTGCTGCTGGTGCTGTCCGGCGAAGACACGCCCGAGGCACTGCTGGCCCGCCTGCAGGGTCAGCCGAGCAGCCAGCCGCCGGAAGATGCACAGCAGCAGGAATGGCGCCAGCTGGGACTGGGCGCCCAGATCATGGGCGATCTCGGCGTGCGCAAGCTGCGCGTGCTGGGCACGCCGCGCAAGCTGGTCGGTCTGGCCGGCTTTGATCTGGAGGTCGTCGAGTACGTCTGATCCGCCGCTGCCAGCCATCGCCGGGTCATGGCTGCGCCATGCCGCTGTCGCATAATCCAGCTTTCCTTCACCGACCACGTCCATGTCCGAAACGCGCATCCGCCTGATCGCCCCCTCCGGCTACCCGCACGATCGCGCGGCGATGACGCGCGGGGTCGAACGCCTGCAGGCGGCGGGTTGCAGCGTGAGTGGGCTGGAGGTGCTCGAGCGCAGCGAGCAGCGCTACGCCGGCAGCGACGCCGAACGCGCAGCCGACCTCAACGCGCTGGCCACCCTCGACAACTTGCCGGATATTGCGCTGGCGATACGTGGCGGCTACGGCGCCACGCGCTTGCTGGCCGGGCTGAACTACGACGCGCTGCGCGAGCGGCTGGCCGGCAGCAACACCCTGCTGGTCGGCCACAGCGACTTCACCGCACTGCAACTGGCCCTGCATGCGAAAAGTGGCCTGACCACCTTCAGCGGACCGATGCTCGGCGCCGACTTCGGTGCGGCCACGCCCAGCGATTTCACCTGGCAGCACTTCTGGGACACGGTGCGGGCGCCCTCCAGCGAGGTGGAGTGGCCAACGACCGCGGATACCGAACTGGATGTCGAAGGCCCGCTGTGGGGCGGCAACCTGGCGCTGCTGTGCAGCCTGATCGGCACGCCGTACTTCCCGCAGATCGAGGGCGGCATCCTGTTCGTCGAGGATGTCGGCGAACCGCCGTTCCGCATCGAGCGCCTGCTGTACCAGTTGCACCTGTCCGGCGTGCTGGGGCGCCAGTGCGCGCTGCTGCTGGGCGACTTCAGCCAGTGCCGACCCGGTGCTTACGACAACGGCTACGGCCTGGCCGACGGCTTCGCGCAGATCCGCCGGGCCGGCGGGATACCGCTGATTGACGGTTTGCCGATCGGGCATGAACCGGACAAGTTCACCCTGCCGTTCGGTGCGCAGGCGCGGTTGCGTGTCTCGGATGGCAAGGCTCGACTGGATTTCGGCGGCTATCCGCATCTGCCGTCTGGCGCTTGACCCCGTCGCAACCCTCCCCTGCGAACAGGGAAGGGAGCTCAACCGAGCAGGAGTGGTGGCAAACCCGTAAAATGACCAGTCTGCATGGGCCGTGCGTCCAACCAAGGAAATCTGCAATGAAGATCATCGAAGGCGATTTCGCCACGCCCAAGGGCCGTTTCGCCATCGTCGCCGGCCGTTTCAACGGTTTCGTCGTGGAACCCCTGGTGGCCGGCGCGCGCGACGCACTGGTACGCCACGGCGTGAAGGACGATGCGATCGACCTGATCCGCGTGCCGGGTGCGTGGGAAATCGCGCTGGCTGCGCACAAGCTGGCGAACTCCGGCAAGTATGCCGCGGTGATCGCGCTTGGCGCGGTGATTCGTGGTTCCACCCCGCACTTCGATTTCGTGGCGGGTGAATGCGCCAAGGGCCTGGCCCAGTCCGCGACCAGCTCCGGCGTGCCGGTGGCGTTCGGCGTGCTGACCACCGACAGCATCGAGCAGGCGATCGAGCGTTCCGGCACCAAGGCGGGCAACAAGGGTGCCGACGCCGCCATGGCCGCGCTGGAAATGGTCAACCTCTACGGGAACCTCGCATGAGCCAGCCGCCGCCGGGCCTCGACATGCAGGCGCGCTCGCGGGCCCGTCGCCGCGCCCTGCAGGCGCTGTATGCGTGGCAGCTCTCCGGCAGCCACATGAACGCGGTGATCGACCAGTTCCGCCACGAGCAGGACATGGAGATCGCCGATCTGGAGTACTTCGAGGACCTGCTGCACGGCGTGGAGAAAAACGTCGACGCACTCGACGAAGCCCTGCGGCCGCACATCGACCGTGAAGTGGCCCAGGTCGATCCGATCGAGCGCGCCGCGCTGCGCCTGGCCGCGTATGAATTGAAGTTCCGCCCCGACGTGCCGTACCGCGTGGTCATCAACGAGGCGATCGAGGTGACCAAGCGCTTCGGCGCCGACCACGGCCACAGCTACGTCAACGGCGTGCTGGACAAGCTGGCCGGCGAACTGCGCGTGGTCGAGAAGCAGCACGGCCGCTGATCGGCCCACCGGAGCCGGCCGATGGAATTTCGACTGATCGAGCGCCTGCGCGAACTCACCGCGCAATCGCGCGATGACGTGCAACTGGGCATCGGCGACGACGCGGCGATCCTGCTGCCGCCGGTGGGCCAGCATCTGGCCATCGCGCTCGACACCCTGGTCGAAGGTGTGCATTTTGCACGTGGCACGGCGGCGACGGACATCGGCTGGAAGGCGCTGGCGGTGAATCTTTCCGACCTTGCCGCGATGGGCGCGAGTCCGGCGTGGGCCTTGCTGGGCCTGACCCTGCCTGGCGCCGACGCCGATTTCATCGAGGGCTTTGCCGAAGGTTTCGGCAAGCTGGCGAAACCGCATCGACTCGCCTTGGTCGGTGGCGACACCACGCGCGGGCCACTGGCGATCACCGTCACCGTGCATGGCTTCGTGCCGCCGGACAAGGCGCTCAGGCGCGACGGCGCACGGGTCGGTGACGTGGTGCTGGTGACCGGCACACTGGGCGATGCGGCGGCGGGGTTGCAGGCGCTGCAGCAGCCGTTGGCCGATGACGACAGTCGCGCCGGCCTGCGTACTTTCTTGATCGAACGACTCAATCGGCCCACGCCACGCCTGTCCGCGGGCGTCGCGCTGCGTGGGCAGGCGAGTGCCTGCATCGATGTCTCCGACGGCCTGCTGGCCGACCTCGGCCACATCTGCGCAAGCAGCGGCGTCGCCGCCGAGATCGATGCCGCCTTGTTGCCGCGTTCTTCGGCGCTGATGGCGCTGTACGACGAAGCCAGTGCGCTGCAATTCGCGCTCGGCGGCGGCGATGATTACGAACTCTGCTTCACCGTGCCGGCGCAGCGCCTGGTCGACGTGCAGGCCGACCTGTCGCGACTGGGTTGTGGCGTGACGAAAATCGGCCGCATCGTGGAAGGCGAGGGCGTGCGTGTGCGCGGCCTCGATGGCGCGTGGATGGCCATCGATCACGCCGGCTGGGAGCATTTCGCGTGAGCGCAAAGAAGACCTTGAGCGCGGATCAGCGCCACGCCCTGCTGGCCGCGCCGGCTGGCTGGCTGGCCTGCGGCTTCGGTTCGGGATTGGCTCCGGTGGCGCAGGGCACGTTTGGCTCGCTGGCCGCGCTGCTGCCGTGGCTGCTGTTGCGCGAGTTGCCGTTGCCGCTGTATGTGGTCGTGCTGCTGCTCGGGTTCGGCCTCGGTGTGTGGGTGTGCAACGTGGCCGGCCGCGCACTCGGCGTCGACGATCATCGCAGCCTGGTCTGGGACGAGTTCATCGGCTTGTGGATCACCCTGATCCCGCTGTCGATCCCGACGCTGTTGCCGCACGGGCACATGAACTGGTGGATGCCCGTCGCCGGTTTCGTGCTGTTCCGCCTGTTCGACGTGTGGAAGCCGTGGCCGATCCGCTGGCTGGACCGGCGCATGAAGGGCGGCTTCGGCGTGATGATCGACGACGTGATCGCCGGCGCTTTTGCGGGCATCGTGCTGGCGTTGGGGCTGTCGTTGCTGCACTGAGCAATGTCGGTTGTCACATCGCTGATGTGGCGCTCACGCCTGATCGGCCACAATGCTTGATGACTCAGCTGTCCCCATCGGCACGTCGCTGTTGCCGGCGCGCCCCCATCCAGGAGCATCCCCATGCAATACCGTCGCCTCGGCACTTCCGGCCTGCAACTTTCCGCGCTGTCGTTTGGCGCCTGGGTCACCTTCGGCAAACAGGTCGGACGCGCGCAGGCGCGCGAGCTGCTGGCGCTGGCGCACGATCGCGGGGTGAACTTCTTCGACAATGCCGAAACCTACAACAACGGCGTGGCCGAGCAGGTGATGGGCGACGTGCTGGCGGATCTGCGTTTTCCCCGCGACAGCTATTGCGTGTCCAGCAAGGTGTTCTTCGGCGCGGTCGACAAGCCGCTGCCGACCCAGCGCGGGCTGTCGCGCAAGCACGTGATGGAAGCCTGCAGCCAGGCGCTGCAGCGGCTGCGTGTGGACTATCTCGACCTGTATTTCTGCCATCGCCCCGATCCGGACACGCCGATCGCCGAGACCGTGGCGACGATGGATACGCTGATCCGCCAGGGCAAGGTGCTGTACTGGGGCACCAGCGAATGGCCGGCCGAGGCGATCCACGAGGCGCATCGGATCGCCCGCGAGAATCATCTGTATGCACCGGTGATGGAGCAGCCGGAGTACAACCTGCTGCATCGCGAGCGGGTGGAAGTGGAGTACGCGCCACTGTACGAGGCCTACGGCATGGGCACCACGATCTGGTCGCCGCTGGCGTCCGGCCTGCTCAGCGGCAAGTACAACGACGGCGTACCGCCCGATTCGCGGCTGGCACAAGCCGACTACTCATGGTTGCGCGAAAGCGTGCTCGGCAAGGGTGACGAGCGACTTGGCAAGGTGCGCGCCCTGCAACCGATCGCCGATGAGCTGGGCTGCAGCCTGGCGCAGCTGTCGATCGCCTGGTGCCTGCTCAATCCCCACGTTTCCACCGTGATGCTGGGCGCCAGCCGGCGCGAGCAACTGGAGCAGAACCTGGGCGCGCTGGACGTGTTGCCCAAGCTGGATGCGGAGATGGCGCAACGCATGCGCAAGGCGGTCGAGGCCGCTTGAAGGGACGCTGGCAATGGGGAGGGAGTTGACAGGCAAATGAGAATCATTATCATCAATGCCGTCACCTCCTGCTCATGGAATTGCCCATGTCCGTCCTGTCACTGAGCCAACCCATGCCATCGCGGCCGATCCGGCGGCCGGTATCGTCGTCGCCCGCCGTCGCACCGGCATTCGCACGGCGCGTCTCCAGTCATGTCCTGCTGGAAGGCGAGCGTGAACTGGTGATCCAGCACCAGGGCAGCGAATACCATCTGCGCGTTACCCGCAACGACAAGCTGATCCTGACCAAGTAATTCTTCGCCGCCCGCGTGCGGGTGCGCCATGCATCTCCTGCCTCAGCCAGTGCGCTTCCTGCGGGCGCCAGCCGGGCCCTGCTGCCCGAGGTGATCGATGTTCGTTTCGTCTGTCCACCGGTGGCGGGATCTGCCCCGGAGCAAGGCCGCCTCGACGGTCAACCGGCGCAGCCTGCAGACCGCGCCGGCACGCCTGATCGCCGGCTTGCCGGAGTTGGGCAGCGTGCTGTACGTGCCCATGCGCCCTGACGGTTCGGTGCTGCGAGAGCTGCCGCGCGGCGTGCTGGTCGAAGTGATGCAACTGGCCCCGTTGCTGCAGACCCGCACCCTGGTGGCAGCCAGTGCGATCACCAGCGATGGGCCGCGCGAGTGGATCGATTGCCTGGACCACGAAGGTCGCAGCCATGCCCGCCTGCATCTGCTGCCGGACACCGACTATCTGGCGTGGGATCGGCTGCTCGAGCCGGCGCTGGCACAAGCGGGAAGGTTGCCGCGCTGGTTGCGGCCCGCACGGCCGGCATGCGCGAAGGTGCTGCGCTTCCACACTCGTCGGCTGGGTGGCCTCACCGTGCTGGGCGCGGAAACGCGCATGCCGATTTCCTCGCTGGGTCGGCAATTGGCCGGCCAGATCGCCTGCACCGAGGCGGTGCCGCTGCAGCTGGCGAACAACGACTGAGCATCGAGGCGCGCTGTTCGTCCGGCTGTCCGTGCAGTGTCCGCGGACACCGGCGGTGTCGTTCGGACCTTGTGCAAGTCGTTGATCCATGGTGAATCATCGGCTTCGTTGAACGTGGCACGCGGATTGCATTCACCCGTTTGCAACCGCGCTGTACGCGGTCAGGAACGGCATGATGATTCGCGACACTTCCGCTCAGGACAAACTGGTTGAGGTCAAACCCAACCGCAAGCGCCAGCTGATTCTGGCCGGAGCCGGCGCATTGGTACTGGCCTTGCTCGTGTGGCTGGCGCCGGGGATCGGCCGGCTGTTCTCTGCCTCGGCCTCGGTCAGCAGTTCCCGGCTGGCGTTCGCCACGGTCGAGCGCGGTCCATTCGTGCGCGACATCGCCGCCGAAGGCAAGGTGGTCGCTGCGGTCAGCCCCACCTTGTACGCCACCTCCGGTGGTGCGGTGACGCTGAAGGTGCATGCCGGCGACACGGTGAAGATCGGCCAGGTGCTGGCTTCCATCATAAGCCCGGAGCTGACCAACAAGCTGGCGCAGGAACAGAGCAACGCCGACGCGATGGAAGTGGAGTACCGGCGCGCGCAGATCGACGCGCGCAAGCAGCGTTCCGCGCTGCAGGAAACCTACGACAACGCGGTCATCGACCAGACCACGGCCGAGCGCAACCTCGACCGTTACCAGAAGGCGTATGCCAAGGGCGCGGTGTCCAACATGGACGTGGACAAGGCCAAGGATGCGCTGGACAAGGCGAAGATCGCCACCACGCATGCCAAGGCCAACCTCGGCCTCGACAACGACAGCCTCAACTTCGACATCCAGTCGAAGAAGCTCGCGCACGAGCGCCAGTTGCTGCTGGTCAAGGACCTGCAGCGCCAGGTCGACGACCTCAACGTGAAGTCGCCGGTGGATGGCCAGGTCGGCCAGCTGTTCATCGCCGAGCGCGCCACCGTGGCCAAGGATGCGCAACTGCTCAGCGTGATCGACCTGTCTGCGCTGCAGGTGGAGATGCAGGTGCCGGAGAGTTTCGCGCGCGACCTGGGCATCGGCATGGCCGGCGAGATCAGCGGCAACGGCCATACCTGGAAAGGCCTGGTCAGCGCGATCTCGCCCGAAGTGGTCAACGGCCAGGTAGCTGCGCGACTGCGCTTCGAGGGTGAGACGCCGAAGCAACTGCGCCAGAACCAGCGCCTGTCGGTACGCGTGCTGCTGGACAAGCGCGACAACGTGCTGACCGTGCAGCGCGGCTCATTCGTCGACGAATCCGGCGGCAGCTACGCCTACCTGGTACGCGACGGCATCGCCACCAAGACCCCGATCCGCGTCGGTGCATCGAGCATCGACAAGGTGGAGATCCTCGATGGCCTGAAGGAAGGCGACAAGATCGTGATCTCCGGCACCGACAGCTTCAAGGGCGCGGCGACCGTCGCGATCAGCAACTGAGAACGGGATTCGGGATTGGGGATTGGGAATTCGTCAAGAGCAGAACGACGCCCGCCCCCGCCTTTTCCGAATCCCGAATCCCAAATCCCGAATCCCAGCTCCAACCACCGAGGAACAACCATGCTGAAGATGACCCACCTGTCCAAGGTCTACCGCACCGAAGTGGTGGAGACCTATGCGCTGCGCGATTTCAACATCGACGTGAAGGAAGGCGAGTTCGTCGCCGTCACCGGTCCGTCCGGTTCGGGCAAGACCACCTTCCTGACCATTGCCGGCCTGCTGGAAACCTTCACCGGTGGCGAATATCACCTCGATGGCATCGAGGTCAGCAACCTCAATGACAACGCGCGCTCGAAGATCCGCAACGAGAAGATCGGCTTCATCTTCCAGGCGTTCAACCTGATTCCCGACCTCAACGTGTTCGACAACATCGAAGTGCCACTGCGCTATCGCGGCATGAAGAGTGCCGAACGCAAGCAGCGCATCATGGAGTCGCTGGAGCGCGTCGGCCTGGCCTCGCGCGCCAAACACTACCCGGCCGAACTGTCCGGCGGACAGCAGCAGCGCGTGGCGATCGCCCGTGCACTGGCCGGCAGCCCGCGCCTGCTGCTGGCCGACGAACCGACCGGAAACCTGGACACCCAGATGGCCCGCAGCGTGCTGGAGCTGCTGGAGGAGATCCATCGCGAAGGTGCCACCATCGTGATGGTCACCCACGATCCCGAACTGGCGGCGCGTGCCCAGCGCAACGTGCACATCATCGACGGTCAGGTGGTCGAACTGTCCGAGGATCCGCGTTTCCACACCCTGCATACCGCCAGCGCCGGCGACGTGCACGGCTGAGCGCCGTGCGTGCGTGTACGGGCTGCTGCCCGACGCGCACGCAACGCGTTGCCACCCTCGCCGTCATCCACGGAAACCACGCATGTTCGCCTACTATTTCCAACTCGGTCTTCGCAGCCTGCGCCGTAATCCGGCGCTGACGGCGTTGATGGTGATGGCGATCGGTTTTGGCGTGGCCGCGTCGATGATTACCTGGTCGGTGTTTCGCGCGGTGTCGGGCAATCCGATACCGGACAAGTCGGCGCAACTGTTCACGCCGCAGGTCGACAACTGGGGGCCGCAGCAGAACCAGAAGGGCGAGCCGGCAGATGCGCTGAGCTACGTGGACGCGATGGCGCTGCTGCAGGCGAGCGAAGCGAAGCGCCGAACCATGCTGTATCTGGTGCAACTGGCGGTGATGCCGGATGGCAACCGCGAATTGCCCTTGAACGCGAATGGCTACGCCGTGGGCAGCGACTTCTTCCCGATGTTCGAGGTGCGGTTTCGCTACGGCCGTGGCTGGAGCGCGCAGGACGACGAGGCGCGCGCCGCCGACGTGGTCATCAGCAGCGAACTCAACCAGAAACTGTTTGGTGGCGCGGACAGCGTAGGCCGCACGGTCAATCTCGGCGGTCACGACTACCGTGTGGCTGGCGTCACCAGCCACTGGAACCCGCGCCCGCGCTTCTATGACCTGTTCAGCACCAGCGGCTTCGCCGACGAGCCGGACTTCTACCTGCCGTTCACCCGCGCCATCGACCTGAAGATGTACCCCGGTGGTCGCAACAGTTGCCGTGGCCAGCTCAGCTTCACGAACTGGGCGGACTACACGCAGAGCAACTGCGTGTGGATCACGCCGTGGGTGGAGCTGGATAGTCGGGCCGAGGTCGCGCGCTACCGCGGTTTCCTCACCCACTATGCCGCCGAGCAGCAGCGCGCGGGCCGCTTCAACTGGGCGCCCAACGTGCGCCTGCGCGACGTGGCGCAGTGGCTGGATCACCAGCGCGTGGTGCCGCCGGAAAGCCGTATCTCGCTGGCCGTGGCGTTGGGTTTCTTCCTGATCTGTCTGGTCAACACCATCGGCCTGCTGCTGGCCAAGTTCATGCGCCGCGCCGGCGAGATCGGCGTGCGCCGCGCCCTCGGCGCAACGCGTGGCGAGATCTACGCGCAATACCTGATCGAAGCCGGCATGGCGGGTCTTGCCGGCGGGGTGCTGGGTCTGTTGCTCACCGCGCTGGGCGTGGCCGGCGTGGGTGTGCTGTTTCCGCCGCAGATCGCGAAGTTGGCGCAACTGGATCTCTCGCTGCTGGGGCTCACCCTGATCGTGGCCATCGTCGCCACGGTGCTGGCGGCCTTTTATCCGGCATGGCGCGCGGCGCATGTGCAGCCGGCCTGGCAATTGAAGTCGAGTTGAGGAGAGCCGCCATGCATATCCAGATCAGGCCCATCCTCGTCGCGCTGCGCCGGCACAAGGCGGGTACCGTACTGATCGCGGTGCAGATCGCGCTGACCCTCGCCATCGTGTGCAACGCGTTGTTCATCATCCACTCGCGGCTGGCCAACCTGTCCGAAGTCAGCGGCGTGGACGAGTCCAGCGTGTTCGTGATCCGCAATCAATGGGCAGTCGATCGGTCGACGCCGCAGGTCGATGCACAGGTGCAAGCCGACCTGCTCGCGTTGCGGCAGTTGCCTGCCGTACGCGATGCCGCGCCCGCCAGCGGCTACCCGCTGTCCGGCGGCGGCTGGGACAACTACGTCACGATGACGCCCGACCAGACCCGGCCGATCACCGATTCGGCGGTGTATACGGGCGACGAGCATTTCATCGATACGCTGGGATTGAAGTTGGTCGCCGGGCGCAACTTCCGCTCCGACGACGTGCTGGTGGTGGGCACCCAGCAGTCGGTCATCCCGCCGACGGTGATCGTGAGCCAGGCACTGGCCGACCGGCTGTTCCCCGCCGGCAACGCGCTGGGCAAGAGCTTCTACGCGATGGGCACCACGCCCAGCACCATCATCGGCATCGTCGATCCGCTGCACCGGCAGGGCACCGACCAGTGGAACAAGCCCTATGCCGGGCAGGCGCTGATCTGGCCGTTGCGGTCGGCCGATGCTCGCGGCATTGTGTACATCGTGCGCGCCAGGCCCGGCCAGCTCGGCGACGCGATGCGTGAAGCGCCGAAGGCGCTGTATGCACAGAGCCGCCTGCGCATCATCGATGCGAAGGACGGTATCCGGGATTACGCCGAGATTCGCCACCGCGCGTACGACAGCGACCGCGGCATGGCGATCCTCATGGGCATCATCTGCGCCGTGCTGCTGGCCATTACCGCCGCGGGCATCGTGGGTCTCACCAGTTTCTGGGTGGGCCAGCGTCGCAGGCAGATCGGCGTGCGCCGCGCGCTGGGCGCACGCCGGCGCGACATCCTCGCCTACTTCCTCACCGAAAACTTCCTCATCAGCGCGGCGGGCGTGGTGCTGGGTGCCGTGCTGGCGATCGCCTTCAACTTGTGGACGGTGACCCGCTTCGAGATGGATCGCATGTCGATGGCTTACGTGGGCATCGGCGTGATGGTGCTGTTGTTGCTTGGCCAGGGCGCAGTCTTGGCCCCGGCGCTGCGTGCCTCGCGCGTGTCGCCAGTGGAGGCGACGCGCTCGGTGTGACGTTCTTTTCTCCCTCCCCTGTGAAACAGGGGAGGGCTGGGGAGGTGTGCTTTTGATCTTGACGTCAAAAGCGCTACCCCCTTCCGACCTCCCCCTGCTGTGCAGGGAGAGGAGACAAAACCTGGAGCATTCGAAATGTTCAGCTACTACCTCGAACTGGCCCTGCGCAGCCTCAAGCGAAGTCCCGGCCTGACCGCGCTGATGGTGCTGGCGATCGGTTTCGGCGTGGCCGCATCGATGACCACCTGGTCGGTGTTTCGCGCGGTATCGGGCGATCCGATTCCGTGGAAGTCATCGCAGCTGTTCGTGCCGCAGATCGATGCCTGGGGACCGAAGGGGCACCGCGGCGGCGATGACAACGAGCCGCAGGACGCGATGAACTACACCGACGCGATGGCCTTGATGCGCGACCACCGGGCGAAGCGGCAGTCGGCGATGTACCAGATCTCGCCATCGGTGGTGCCGGCGCAGGCCGGCAAGCATCCGCTCAACGTCGGCGGCCATGCCGTCTACAGCGAGTTCTTCCCGATGCTCGACGTGCCGTTCCTGTACGGCAGCGGCTGGAATGCGCAGGACGATGCGCAGCGTGCGGCGGTGGTGGTGATCAGCAGCAAGCTCAACGAGAAGCTGTTCGGCGGGATCAACAGCGTGGGCAAGACGGTGAACATCGAAGGCAACGATTACCGCGTGGTCGGCGTACTGGACAACTGGAATCCGCAGCCCCGCTTCTACGACGTGGTCAACACCGGCGGCTTCAGCGAGCAGGTTGAGGACGTATTCCTGCCGTTCGAGCGTGCCATCGCGATGGGTATCCCGAACGACGGCAACACCAACTGCAGCGAGAGGCCGGAGGAGTCCGGCTTCGTCGGCCTGCAGCGCTCCAGCTGCATCTGGATCGCGTACATGGCCGAGCTGGACGATGCGTCCGCCGTGACCGCCTATCACCAGTATCTGGACGGCTATGCGCGCAACCAGCAGACGGCCGGCCGGTTCACCTGGGCGCCGAACAACCGGCTGCGCGATCTGCCTGCCTTCCTCGATCACGAGCAAGTCGTGCCAAGCGACACCAAGGTTTCGCTGCTGGTGGCATTGGGCCTGTTGCTGGTCTGCCTGGTGAATACGGTGGGCCTGCTGCTGGCGAAGTTCCTGCGCCGCAGCGGCGAGATCGGCGTGCGCCGTGCGCTGGGGGCGCCACGCAAGGCGATCTACCTGCAGTTCCTCACCGAGGCGGGCGTGGTCGGCCTGGCCGGCGGCGTGCTGGGCCTGCTGCTGACCGGTGTCGGTGTGGCCAGCGTGGGCCTGGTGCTGCCCAAGAGCATTTCCGACCTGGCGCGACTGGACTTGTCCCTGCTCGTGTTCACCCTGTTCGTTGCCGTGCTGGCCACCTTGCTGGCCGGCCTCTACCCCACCTTCCGGGCCTCGCGGGTGCAACCCGCCTGGCAGCTCAAGAGCAATTGAGGATCACGCCATGACCATGCATCCCATCCTCGCCGCATTGCGCAAGCACAAGGCCGGCGTGGTGCTGATCGCACTGCAGATCGCGCTGACCCTGGCGATCGTCTGCAACGCGGTGTTCATCATCGGCCAGCGCATCGAACGGGTGAACCGGCTGACCGGTCTGGACGAGAGCAACCTGTTGCTGGTCACCCAGCAATGGGTGGGCGCGCCGAGCGGCGACGATGCCGCCAGCGTGGAAAAGCTCGACAGCCTGCAGCTGACCGACCTGGCCGCCTTGCGCGCGCTGCCCGGGGTGGCGTCGGTGGCGCCGGTCAACTCGCTGCCGCTGCTCAATTCATCGTGGAACGGCGCGATCGACCACAAGCCGGGGGATACGAACCAGGGCAGCTTCCACGGCACCCGCACGACCTACTACTTCAGCGACGATCAGGCGCTCTCCACCCTGGGCCTGCGCCTGGTGGCCGGGCGCAACTTCACCGTGGCCGACGTGGAACACCGGGGTTTTCGCGACAACGGCGAGCCCTCGCTGGTGATCCTGACCAAGGCGCTCGGCGACAAGCTGTTCCCGCAAGGTGATGCGCTGGGCAAGGTGATCTATCTCAATGGCGCGACCACGCCCACCACGATCATCGGTCTGGTGGAGCGGATGCAGGTGCCCGGCACCGGCAGCTGGACCAACGAGTTCGTGTGGAACTCGACGCTGGTACCGACCCGTCTGGATGCGAACTTCTCGCGCTACGCGATACGCGCCAAACCGGGGCAGCTGGATTCGGTGATGCGCGCGGTGGCGCCGGCGCTGTACAAGGTCAATCCCCTGCGCGTGCTGGATGACGACAGCGTGCGCTCGTTCGCCCAGATCCGCGACAAGGCCTATCAGGCCGATCGCGGCATGGCGATCCTGATGGGCGTGGTCGCGCTGATCCTGCTCTGCGTCACCGCCGCCGGCATCGTCGGCCTGACCAGCTTCTGGGTCGGCCAGCGGCATCGGCAGATCGGCGTGCGGCGCGCATTGGGCGCACGCAAGATCGACATCCTGCACTACTTCCAGATCGAGAACCTGGTGATCGCCGGTACCGGTGTGGTGATCGGCATCCTGCTGGCAGTGGGCCTGAACATGTGGCTGATGAGCCATTACGAGATGACCCGCATCCCGGTGTTGTACGTGCTCACTGGCGTGCTGGCGATGCTGGCGATCGGGCAGGGCGCGGTGTTCGTGCCGGCGCGGCGCGCTTCCAACGTGCCGCCGGTGGTGGCGACGCGGGCGGTGTGATGAAAGCCGGGATTGGGGATTCGGAAAAGCTGAAACCCGCACCGCCGCCGATCTTCCGTGTCCCCAATCCCCGATCCCGAATCGCGCTCTGAAGGAGCAAACATGTTCGCCTACTACCTCGACCTGGCCCTGCGCAGCCTCAAGCGCAATCGAGTGCTGACCACGCTGATGGTGCTGGCGCTCGCGCTGGGTATCGGCGCCACCATCACCACGCTGACCGTGCTGCGGCTGCTGTCCGGCGACCCGTTGCCGCAGAAGAGCGCGCAGTTGTTCTACCCGCAGATCGATCCCGGTTCGAAGGATGGCTACATCGAGGGGCAAACCAAACCGGACTCGATCATGAGTTATCCCGATGCGATGAATCTGCTGCATGCGCACCGCGGCACGCACCAGGCGGCCATGGCGCTGACGCAGGCCAAGATCATGCCGAAGCAGGCGAACGCGCATCCGTCCTTCAACGATGCGGTGATGACCACGTCGGACTTCTTCACGATGTTCGACGCACCGTTCCAGTACGGCGGCGGCTGGACCGCGGCGGACGACGACAGTCGCGCGCAGCTGGTGGTGATCGCCGGTTTCCTCAACGACAAGCTGTTCGATGGTGCCAACAGCGTCGGTCGCATCATCCGGGTCAATGACCATGACTTGCGCATCGTCGGGGTGCTCAAGCCGTGGGCGCCGCAGCCGCGCTTCTATGCGCAGGATCTTGGCGGGCGCAGCTACGGCGATGGCGATGCGGTGTTCCTGCCGCTGCACACGGCGCGGGCGATGGAGATGGGACCACAGGACACCGAGTGCTACGCCGCGGTGCCGGACATCCGCCACCTCGAGACGGCGCCATGCGAGTGGCTGGGCGTCTGGGTCGAGTTGGACAGCAGCGAGGCGGTGGCCAGCTACAAGACCTTCCTCGACGGCTACGTCAGGCAGCAGGTCGCCCTGGGACGCTTCCAGCGTACCGAAACCTCCTTGCTCGACCTGATGGGCTGGCTGCGACAGGAGCAGGTGGTACCCGACGATGTGCGCCTGCAGGCCGGCCTGGCGTTTGGCTTCCTGCTGATCTGCGTGGTCAACACGGTGGGCTTGCTGCTGGCCAAGTGCCTGCGCCGCTCGCAGGAGATCGGCGTGCGCCGTGCGCTGGGCGCCACCCGCCGCGAGATATTCACCCAGTTCATGGTGGAGGCGGGCATCGTCGGCCTGGCCGGTGGCGTGCTGGGACTGCTGTTCGCCGAGCTCGGGCTGCTGGGTATCCGCCACCAGCCGGCCGAGTACGCCAGCCTCGCCCACCTCGACCTGTCGATGTTCCTGTTCACCTTCGTCGTGGCCGTGGTGGCCAGCCTCATCGCCGGCATCCTGCCGGCCTGGCGTGCCTGTGTGTTGGCACCCGCTCCCCAACTGAAAGCGGCCTGAGGTCATCATGGAAATCCGCCCGATCTTCGCCAGCCTCCGCAAGCATCGCATTCCCGCCATTCTGATCGTGCTGGAGATCGCGCTGGCCTGTGCGGTGCTGTGCAATGCCGTGTTCATGATCAGCAAGCGGGTAAGCGATATCCGCCTGCCCAATGCGATCGACGAGCAGGGCCTGGTATCCGTCACGCTGCGCGGCATCGACGACAAGCTCGTCGGCAGCGACATCCCGCGCAATCTTGCCGCCTTGCGGGCCATTCCCGGGGTGCAGCAGGCGGCCGTCACCAGCAGCCTGCCGCTCAGTCACAATAACTGGGGCTGGAGTTTCGGAGTGACCCCGGACTCGGTCATCGCCAACCAGAAGAACGTCAACGTGTCGCTGTATTTCATCGGCGAGGGCGGTGACAAGACCCTGGGACTGCACGTGCTGGAGGGGCGCTTCTTCAGCAACGACGAGCTGGCCGGCAGCAAGTTCGACACCGCACCTCTGCCCGAAACCCATGTGGTGGTCATGACGCAAAGCGCCGCCAGGCAGTTCTGGCCGGGCGGGTCGGCGCTGGGCAAGACGATCTATTCCAAGCCTTACTATTACACCGTGGTTGGCGTGGTCGAGGATGTCCTGCGCCCGAACGTGTATACGCAGAACACCGGCAAGTCCTACGAGGCGGTGTACCTCCCGATGAGCGCGGCGGGCAGCAAGGGCGCCCTGGGCTACTACATCCTGCGCGGCGCGCCAAAAGATCGCGACCGGATCATGCGCGAGGCCGAACAGAAACTGGCCGCGCTGGATCCGGCGGCGGTCGCCAAGGGCAAGGTCTACGTGGATATCCGCCACGACTATTTTGCCGACATGAGCAGCATGGCCTGGATGCTGGTGCTGGTCTGCGTGGTGATGCTGGCGGTAACCGCCTTCGGCATCGTCGGCCTGACCAGTTTCTGGGTCGGCCAGCGACGCCGGCAGATCGGCATCCGCCGCGCGGTGGGCGCCACCCGCGGCCACATCATGCAGTACTTCCAGACCGAGAACTTCCTGCTCACCGCGGCTGGCGTGCTGCTCGGCATGGCCCTGGCCTTTGGCATCAACGTCTACCTGATGCAGCACTACGAGATGGATCGAATGCCCTGGTATTACCTGCCCGGTGGTGCCGTGGCGCTGTGGGCGCTTGGCCAGCTCGCGGTGTTCGGCCCGGCGCGCCGGGCCGCCAGCGTTCCACCGGTGGTGGCGACGCGAAGCGCGTGAGGGGCGGATATCCGCAGAAGCCGCGCACCAGCGGGTTCCTGCCGAAGTGATGCGTTGAACGGAGAGATCTGGAACATGTTCGCCTACTACCTCGACCTGGCCCTGCACAGCTTGAAGCGCAACAAGGCGCTCACCGCGCTGATGGTGGTGGCGATCGCGCTGGGCATTGGCGCCAGCATGACCACGCTGACCGTGCTGCACGTGCTGTCGGGCGACCCGCTGCCGAACAAGAGCGGTCGGCTGTTCTATCCGCAGCTGGATCCGCAGGACATGAATGGCTACAAGCCGCAGGACGATCCGCCGATGCAGGTCACCTGGATCGACGGCATGGCCCTGCTGCATGCCAAACGCGCACGCCACCAGGCCTTGATGACCGGCGGCGCGGTGCCGGTGCAGCCGGCACAGTCCTCGGTCGACCCGTTCTTCGAGGATGCGCGCTACACCACCGCCGACTTCTTTCCGATGTTCGACGTGCCGTTCCTCTACGGA
Source organism: Rhodanobacter ginsengiterrae (assembly GCF_050026815.1). Classification (NCBI taxonomy): domain Bacteria; kingdom Pseudomonadati; phylum Pseudomonadota; class Gammaproteobacteria; order Lysobacterales; family Rhodanobacteraceae; genus Rhodanobacter; species Rhodanobacter ginsengiterrae. Next base: position 36,819 of record NZ_JALBWO010000053.1, read on the forward strand.
CGCGGCTGGAATGCGGCTGATGACGAAGCCGGCGCCCGGGTGGCCGTGCTGACCCGCGAACTCAACGACAAGTTGTTCGCCGGCAAGGACAGCAGCGGGCAGACGCTGCGCATGGACGATGTGGCGTTCCGCATTGTCGGGGTGCTGGACAGCTGGCGTCCGACCCCGCACTTCTATGATCTCAATACCGGCAGCTACTCGTCCGACGAGGGCGTGTTCGTGCCGCTGACCGCCGCGGTCGACCTGAAGTTCCCACGCAATGGCTCGACCGATTGCTGGGGCAAGGGCTCCAGCCCCGACATGAAGATTTCCACCTGCACCTGGCTGCAGTTCTGGGTGCAGCTCGACTCGGCCAGCGAGGTGGCGGCGTACCGGCAATTCCTGCAGAACTATTCGCAGGAACAAAAGACGTTGGGCCGGTTCGAGCGCCCGTCGAATGTACGCCTGCCCGACCTGATGGCCTGGCTCGACTACAACAAGGTGGTGCCCGGCGACGTGCGCCTGCAGGTCTGGCTGGCGCTGGGCTTCCTGCTGGTCTGCCTGGTCAATACGGTCGGCCTGATGCTGGCCAAGTTCATGCGCCGCGCAGGGGAGCTTGGCGTGCGTCGCGCGCTGGGCGCTTCGCGACGCTCGCTGTTCGCGCAACTTCTCACCGAAGCCGGGGCGATTGGTCTTGCCGGTGGCAGCGGCGGCCTGCTGCTGTCGCTGCTCGGCCTGTGGCTGGTGCGCAAGCAGCCTTCGGACTATGCCGAGCTGGCCCACCTGGATCTGCCGATGTTGCTGACCACATTCGTGGTCGCCGTGGTGGCGAGCCTGCTGGCCGGCTTGCTGCCCGCCTGGCGTGCTTGCCTGGTTCCCCCTGCGCTGCAACTGAAGAGCAACTGACATGGACATCCTGCCCATCCTCTCGACCTTGCGCCGGCACAAGATTCCGGCGTTGCTGCTGATCCTGGAGATCGCGCTTACCTGCGCCATCGTCTGCAACGCGGTGTTCCTGATCAGCCAGCGACTGGATCGCGGCAGGATGCCCAGCGGCGTGGCCGAGCATGAACTGGTCCATATCCAGGTCGCGAAAATCGGCAAGGCCGTCGACGGCAAGGCACGTGCGCAGGAAGACCTGGCGATGTTGCGACGGATTCCCGGCGTGACCATGGCGGCGCTGGTCAACCAGGTGCCGTTCACCAACAGCTCGCAGAACACCAGCATCAGGCTGGAAGCGGATCAGAAGCTGCCCACGCTCAACGCCACGCAGTACATGGGCGAGGGCCTGGTCGGCACATTTGGCGCGCGCCTGGTGGCGGGGCGCGACTTCAGTGCCGACGACTACCTTGACTTCGATGACCTTCGTGCCGACCCCAGCCTGCAGAGCAAGGTGGGTTCGGTGATCATTACCCAGGCCATGGCTGACCGGCTGTGGCCGGGCCGGAGTGCGCTGGGCAAGCAGATCTATCTCGGCCAGACCTCGGTGCGCGTGATCGGCGTGGTGCAGGCGCTGATCCGGCCGTCCCTGTTCATGGGTGACGACGCGGCGCAATGGACGATGATCTTTCCGTTACGGATGAGCAGCGCCACTGCCTCGCGCTACGTGCTGCGCACGGCTCCGGGACAACGCGAGCAGGTACTGGCGAGCGCGGCCAAGGCGCTGGTAAAAGCCGATCCGCACCGAATCATCCTCGAGAAGAAGACGCTCGACGACATCCGCAGCGACTTCTTCCAGAATGATCGCGCCATGGCCGGCATTCTGGTCGGCGTGATTGTCGCGTTGCTGATCGTCACTGCACTGGGCATCGTCGGCCTGGCCAGCTTCTGGGTGGCGCAACGCCGCCGCACCATCGGCGTGCGCCGCGCGCTGGGTGCCACCCGCCGCAACATCCTGCATTACTTCCAGGCCGAGAATTTCCTGCTCGCCACCATTGGCGTGGTGATCGGCATGGCGCTGGCCTACGGCATCAACCTGTTCCTGATGACCCGCTACGAGTTGCCGCGCCTGCCGGGGATCTATTTTCCGATGGGCGCGCTGGCACTGTGGCTGATCGGGCAACTGGCGGTGCTCGGTCCGGCGCTGCGGGCCGCTGCGGTGCCGCCGGTGGTGGCAACCCGATCCGTGTGAGGAACCGGGCGCAACGAACGCGCGGGAACCCGCTGCCGGGCGCTGCGCCGGCCGACCGTGGCATGAATTTTCGTGGATGAAATGATGGACATGTTTGCCTACTACCTCGATCTGGCCGTGCGCAGCCTCAAGCGCAACAAGGTGCTCACCGCGCTGATGGTGCTGGCGATCGCCGTCGGCATCGGCGCCAGCATGACCACGCTGACCGTGATGCACCTGCTGTCCGGCGATCCGGTGCCCACGCGCAGCGGCACGCTGTTCTACCCGCAGGTGGATGGCAACCCGACGCCCGGCGACTTCAAGCAGCCGCTGGACGTGCTCGACTACCGCTCCGCGGTGGACCTGTGGACTGCGCATCGCGCCGATCGGCAGGCGCTGCTGGTGGACAGCGATGTGCGCCTGCGCGCGCCGGATGTGAACCTGCCGGCACTGATGCCGACCATGCTGTCGACCACGGCGGACTTCTTTCCCATGTTCGACGTGCCGTTCCAGTATGGCCGCAGCTGGTCCGACGACGACGATGCCAAACGCGCGCGGGTGGCAGTGATTTCGGCCGACCTCAACCAGAAACTGTTCGGCGGCAGCAACAGCGTGGGGCGTACCTTGCGCCTGCGCGAAACCGATGTGCGCATCGTCGGCGTGCTCAAGCCGTGGCGGCCGTCGCCGAAGTTCTACACCGTGGCCGGTGGCCGCTTTGCCAACGGGCAGACCGCGGAGTTTTACGGCAAGACGGAAGACGTGTTCACCCCGTTTTTCACTGGCCTGGAATTGAACGACGGCAACTTCTTCCAGTTCACCTGCTGGCGCATGCCCGAGACGCCGGGGCATCTGCAGAACTCACCGTGTGCATGGGTCCGGCTGTGGGTGCAGCTCGACGACGCCGGGAAGGTGGCTGCGTACAAGACGTTTCTGGACGGTTATGCGGCCGAGCAGCAGGTGCTGGGACGCATCGTGCGGCCACAGAACACGCGCCTGCGTGGCCTGGTGGCGTGGCTGGACTACAACGGCGTGGTACCCGGCGACGTTCGCCTGCAGACCTGGCTGGCGTTCGCCTTCCTGGCCATCTGTCTGTTCAACATGATCGGTCTGCTGCTGGCCAAATTCCTGCGCCGCAGCGGCGAGATCGGGGTGCGCCGTGCGCTCGGCGCGACCCGGCGCGCGGTGTTTGCCCAGTGCCTGGTGGAGGCGGGCCTGATCGGCCTGATCGGTGGCATCGGCGGTTGGCTGCTGACGCTCGAAGGCTTGTGGCTGATCCGCCGGCAGCCGGTGCCCTATGCCGACCTGGTGCGGCTGGACGCGTCGATGTTCCTGCTCACCTTCGTACTGGCCGTCTCCGCCAGCCTGCTCGCCGGCGTGCTGCCCGCGCTGCGTGCCAGTCGTCTGCAGCTGGGTCTGCAGTTGAAAACCTTGTAGGGGTGCCCGATGCAGATTCAACCGATACTTGCCGCGCTGCGCCGCCACCGTCTGGCCACCATGCTGATTGCGCTGGAGATCGCGCTGGCCTGTGCGGTGCTGTGCAACGCCAGTTTCCTGATCGCCAGCCGCATCGCGCTGATCCAGATGGACAGTGGCGTGGACGAAACCTCGCTGGCGAGCCTGCAACTCACCGGCTACGAAGACAGCCAGGCGGTCGACCTCAATGCACGCGTACTGACTGGCCTGGCCAGCATCCCGGGCCTGCAGTCGGCCAGCCTGCTCAATTCGATTCCGTTCGGCTCACGCCGCGGCACCGCGGGAATCACCCTGGACGCAGCGGGCAAGCAGTTCGGCGGGGTGGTCGAGCTCTACGTGGGCGGTCCCGGCAGCCTGAAGGCGCTGAATCCCATACTGGTCGCCGGGCGCATGCCGCAGCCGGATGACTTCCGCCCGTTCGCCACCCTCATGCCGGACGAAGCGGCGGTGCAGATCACGCGCTCGCTCGCCGACCACCTGTGGCCGGGTGTCGATCCACTGGGGAAGGAGATCTGGCTCAGCAAATCCCATTATCGCGTGGTCGGCGTGCTTGACCGCATGGTCCGGCCCGATCCGAACGGCTGGGCCGGCCCCAGCAAGGACTGGTCGCTGTTCGTGCCGGCCGCATCGAGTCGGTGGCTCTCCGGCAGCTACCTGCTGCGCGCCGATCCGAAAGACCTGCCCCGTGTGTTGCGCGATGCGCGCGCGATGATGGCGAAGATTGCGCCAGACGCGGTGCTGGACCAGCAGGCCAGCCAGACCGTCAGCGACCTGCGCCGCACGCTCTTCCAGCAGGACCGCACCATGACCGGGATGCTGCTGGGCGTCATCGTCGCGCTGCTGCTGGTGACGGCGCTGGGCATCGTCGGCCTGGCCAGTTTCTGGGTGCAGCAGCGCCGCCGGCAGATCGGAGTGCGGCGTGCGCTCGGCGCCACCCGCGGCGACATCCTGCGCTACTTCCAGACCGAGAATTTCCTCATCGTCACGTTCGGCATCGTGCTGGGCATGCTGCTGGCGTATGCGCTGAATCTGCTGCTGATGACCCACTACGAACTGCCAAGACTTCCGCTGTACTACCTGCCGGTCGGCGCGCTCGCGCTATGGGGGCTGGGGCAGTTGGCGGTGCTGGGACCGGCACTGCGCGCGGCAGCGGTGCCGCCGGTGGTGGCAACAAGGTCGGTCTGATGAACCGTGATGCCACAACCTGCAACAGCGCATTCAAACGCGATGACCTCCCTGCGGCTCCAAAAGCGAAGACATCGCGAATGAAGCCGTTGCCGCCGACACTCTTGCCGTTGCGCTTGCAAGCCAACCGGATTGAATGAAGGAATCGACGCATGTTCCGTTACTACCTTGACCTGGCCCTGCGCAGCCTTCGCCACAATCCGGTGCTCACCGGACTGATGGTGTTGGCGATCGGCCTGGGCATCGGTGCCAGCATGACGATGATCACCGTGCTGCATGTCATGTCGGGCGATCCGCTGCCCGCACGCAGTACGAAATTGTTCTATCCCACGCTGGATCCCCGGCCACTTCGCGATGCCGGGCGCGACAACGACAACGCCGGCGGCGGGGGCGTGCATGACAGTGCCGTGGACAACTTCACCTATGTCGACGCGCTGGCCCTGTTGAACGCACGCCGCGCGCCGCGACAGGCGATGATGGCGGGCGGCACGGTGTTGATCCAGAGCGCGGACGATCGCGACGACCGCCGACCCGACTACGAGTCGGTGCAGTACACCAGTGCGGATTTCTTCGCCATGTTCGGCGTGCCCATGACGGACGGCCACGCATGGAACGCGAAAGAGGATGAAGACCGCGCACGCGTGACCGTCATCACCCCGTCACTGGCACGCCGCCTTTTCGACAATGGCCCGGTGGTGGGGCGGCAAATCCGCCTGGGCGGCGACCTGTTCCGGGTGGTTGGCGAAACCGGGGAGTGGAATCCGCAGCCGACCTTCTACCAGGATGTCGACAGCGGCAGACCCTATGGCAATGCCGACCAGGCATTCATTCCGCTGCTGACGGCGGTCGATCTCGATCTTCCGGTAAACGGCACCAGTTGCTGGGGCAAGGACAATCTGGCGGGCAAGGCGCGGCGCACCAGTGGCAGTTGCAGCTGGGCGCAATTCTGGGTGGAGCTGGACGATCCCGCACAGCAGGCCAGCTATCGCCAGTTCCTGCAGGGCTATGCCGAGACGCAGCATGCAGCCGGTCGCTTCGAGCGAGCGCCCGTGAGCATGCTTTACCCGATGATGACGTGGCTGGCGCGGGCCGATTGGGTACCCGGCGACCTGCGACTGCAACTGCTTCTGGCATTGTCCTTCCTGGGTGTGTGCCTGCTCAACATTGTTGCCTTGCTGTTGGCCAAGTTCCTGCGCCGATCCGGTGAGATCAGCGTGCGTCGCGCACTGGGTGCACGGCGCTGGGATATCTTCCTGCAGCTGGGTGTCGAGTCGATGCTGATTGGCCTGCTCGGCGGCGTGCTGGGCCTTGTCGTGGCACAGCTCGGCCTGTGGAGCGTGCGCAAGCGGCCCGATGCCTACGCATCGTTGGCACATATGGACATCGGCATGCTGCTGCTGACCCTGCTGCTGGCCCTCGTCGCCAGCCTGCTCGCCGGGCTGCTGCCGGCGTGGCGCGCCTGCCGGGTTGCACCGGCCCTGCAATTGAAGAGTGCCTGAACATGCGCAGCGTCCCTCTACGACCCATTTTCACCAGCTTGAGCCGGCACAAGCTGGTGGCGGCATTGCTGATGTTGCAGGTTGCGGCGACCTGCGCGATCGTCTGCAACGTGGGCTTCATGGTTGCCACGCGCATCCAGCGCATGGTGGCACCCAGCGGTATCGACGAGGCATCACTGGTGCTGATCAGCGCGCAGGACTTCCAGTTGCGCAGCGATGTCTTGCAGCGACACCAGGCCGATCTGGCGCGGTTGCGCATGATTCCCGGCGTGACTGCGGCCACGGTGGTCGATTCGCTGCCGCTGAGCCGCTCAACCTGGCGCGTCGGCAGTCGGCCGGCCGGCAGTGCGCCAGGTGCGACGGGCGGCATCCAGCTGACCCTGTACAGCGGCATGCCGGGGGAGCTGGCCACGCTGGGCATCCATCTGGTCGAGGGCCACGACTTCGCGGCCACCGACTATCACCCGATGCGGGTCAAGGACAACTGGGCCGGGTTGGACGATGTCGATGCGCTGATCGTCAGTCGCGCGGTGGCGGATCATTACTTTCCCACGGGTTCGGCGGTGGGGCACGCGATCCGCATCGATCAGCATGACCGCCGCATCGTCGGTGTGTTCGATCATCTGGCCATGCCGTCCCCGGGCAGCTCGCAACAGCCGGACTACACCGTGCTGGCACCGATGCTGCCTGACGACAGCCAGGCGTTCTACGTGATGCGCTGCGCGCCGGCCGATTGCGATCGTGTCGGTCAGCGATCCAGTGCCGTGTTGCTGGCGGCAGCGCACGATCGCCTGCTCAAGCCCCCGCTGCGATTCGCCGAGATGCGCGCCAACTTTTTCCGCCGCGACCTGACCATGATCAGCCTGCTGCTGGCGTCCGCGCTGGGCCTGCTGTTCGTCACCGCACTGGGTATCGCCGGGCTGGCGAACTTCTGGGTGCAGCAACGTACGCGCAGCATCGGCATCCGCCGCGCCATCGGCGCCACCCGCAGTGACATCCTGCGTTACTTCCAGATCGAGAATTTCCTGATCGTCGGCGCCGGCGTCGCGCTGGGCGTGGTGCTGGCTTTCGTGCTCAACGCGGTGCTGATGCAGCATTACGAATTGCAGCGTCTGCCGGGGTTCTACCTGCTGGTCGGCGCGCTGGTGCTGTGGGGATTGGGCCAGTTGGCCGTACTCGGGCCGGCACTGCGGGCGGCCAATGTGCCGCCGGTGGTGGCGACGAGGTCGACATGAGTGGCGCTTGCGGTATACGCATGACGATGGTCATGGCAACCTTTGTCGCCGGAGCGGCATCCATGTCCACATGTGCAGAAAACGAATGACCCGAACCGTACTGATCATCGACGACAACCCGGCCGTGGGCGAGGCGCTGTCGCTGGCGCTGTCGCTGCACGACGTGCACGCGCTGGTTGCGCTGACGCCCGAAGAGGGCCTGCAGGCGCTGCAGCGCGCGGCGGTCGACGTGGTGATCCAGGACATGAACTTCACCGCCGACACCACCTCGGGCGAAGAGGGGGTGGCGTTGTTCCGGGCGATCCGCGAGCAGCACTCCGATTTGCCGGTGATCCTGCTGACCGCATGGACGCATCTGGAAACCGCGGTGGAACTGGTCAAGGCCGGCGCCGCCGACTACCTGGCCAAGCCGTGGGACGACAACAAGCTGCTGGCCACGGTCGAGAACCTGCTGGAGTTGTCCGAGTCCACCCGCGAGGTAAACCGCGGTCGGCGCGAGCGGCGCCAGCGGCGCGAGATGCTGCAGAAGAAATACGACCTGGACAGCCTGGTGTTCGCCTCCGAGGCGATGGCGCGCACGCTGGACCTGGCATGCCAGATCGCGCGTTCGGACGTCTCGGTGCTGATCACCGGACCGAACGGCACCGGCAAGGAGCGCATTGCCGCGATCATGCATGCGAATTCCGCGGTGAAGCGCGGCCCGTTCGTCGCGGTGAACTGCGGCGCGTTGCCCGGCGAGCTGATCGAGGCCGAGCTGTTCGGTGCCGAAGCCGGTGCCTACACCGGCGCCAACAAGGCGCGCGAGGGTCGCTTCGAATTGGCCGATGGCGGCACCCTGTTCCTGGACGAGATCGGCAACCTGCCGTTGCCCGGCCAGATGAAGTTGCTGCGCGTGCTGGAAACCGGCCAGTTCGAGCGCCTGGGTTCCGGCAAGACGCGACACGCCAAGGTGCGCGTGCTGTCGGCGACCAATGCCGACCTCAAGGCGATGATCCAGGCCGGCAGCTTCCGCGAAGATCTGTACTACCGCCTCAACGTGATCGAGGTGAATCTGCCACCCCTGGCCGAGCGCAGCGACGACATCCTGCCGCTGGCCGAATTCTTCCTCGATGGTCGTGCCGAACTGGGCGAGGCGGCACGCGATGCCTTGCTCGGCTACCCGTGGCCGGGCAACGTGCGCGAGCTGAAGAACGCGATCGAGCGTGCCGCACTGCTGGCCGGTGGCCAGCCGATCACGCCGGAACTGCTCAACCTGCCGCAGCACGCGGCCACGGGCGCCGCGCGCAATCTCGACGAGCCCACTCGCGAGACGGTGGAGGCGGCCTTGCACAAGGCCGGGGGTGTGGTCAGCCGCGCCGCGCAGAACCTGGGGCTGTCGCGCCAGGCGCTGTATCGGCGGATGGAACGCTATGGCCTGGCGACCACCGCATGAGCAATCTGTGACCCCGGTGCTTGTTCTTCACCCACAGGCGTAGAAAGATGACCATCGGTGTCCAGCAGGGGGAACCTCATGAACTATTGCCGGATCTTGCTTCTGGCCGGCTGTCTTGCCGCTGGTGGTGCGATGGCGCAGACGCCATCGACCGCGCCCGGCGACTGGGCCGTGCAACCTGCGGCCGGCCATTCGTCGGACTATCGCTCCGGCACGCCGTCGGTGCCGGGCGATTCGAAGAGCAGCCCGTTCCGTTTCAGCGACGGGCGCGAGGGCAGCATGCTCAACAAGCCACCGCCGCTGGCGACCGACCGCGACGCGGTATTGGGTACGGGTCGTCCGTGGATGGGCGGACGCCCGCCACTGGATTGCGCGATGACGCCAATCGACGCCAGGTGCCACTGAGCGGGCTCTGCGCGCGGAGAACAGCCGATGTGGCGTAGCCTGAATTCGCTGCGCGGCCGGCTTACCTTGCTGCTGGCGGTGGCCGCGCTGGCGGGTGCGGCGATCTATGCCGGCGTCACCCAGTGGCCACTGCCACAATTGCTGCTGTGGATGCGCAAGGACCTCGCACTGTCGATCAGGGCGCCGATGCAACTGGGCATCTATGGTGGGCTGCTGGCCAGTGCGATCGTCCTGCTGCCGCTGGCGTTCTGGCTGGCCGGCCTGGTGATGGCGCCGGTGAGCCGGTTGCTGCGTGCGCTGGAAGGCGCGGTCGCCAGCTATCGCGACGGTGATTTCAGCTTCTCGATCGCGATCGACCGGCGCGACGAACTGGGCGAGCTGATCCGCATGCACAATGCGCTGGGGCAGACCCTGCGCGAGCAGCGCCAGCACCTGGTGCAGCGCGAGCTGCTGCTCGACACGGTGGTGCAGAACACGCCGGTGGCGCTGGTGCTGACCGATGCCGGCAACCGCGTGGCCTACGCCAATATCGCCTCGCGGCATCTGTTCAACGAGGGTCGCAGCCTGCACGGGCTGGAGTTCTCGGCCTTGCTTTCCGATGCACCCGAGGCACTGCGCAAGGCGGTGGACAGTGGCGAGGATGCCCTGCTCAGTGTGGAGATGGATGGCAGCGACGAGATTTTCCACCTGTCGCAACGCGCGTTCCGCCTGCAGGGGCGGCCGCATCGATTGCACCTGTTCCGGCGCATGACCCGCGAGCTGTCGCGGCAGGAAGTGGCGACCTGGAAGCGGGTGATCCGGGTGATCAGCCACGAGCTCAACAATTCGCTGGCGCCGATCACCTCGCTGGCGCACTCCGGCGCGGAACTGGCCCGCCGCGGCCAGCTGGAGCGACTGCCTGGCGTGTTCGCCACCATCGGCGAACGCGCGCTGCACCTGCACCGCTTCATCGCCGGCTATGCGAGTTTTGCCAAGCTGCCCACGCCGCAACCGGTGGAGATCAGCTGGAAGCCGTTCCTGGAGGGCCTGGCGCTGCATTGCCAGTATCGTCTTGCCTCGTCGATACCCGAGCAGCCGGGCCACTTCGACGCGGTGCAGATCGAACAGGTGCTGATCAACCTGATCAAGAACGCGCACGAGTCGGGCGGCGCGGAGGATGAAGTCACCCTGTCGCTGCTGGAGGTCGGCAGCGAACTGCGCATCGAGGTGGCCGATCGCGGCCCCGGCATGAGCGAGACGGTGCTGGCGCAGGCGCTGCTGCCGTTCTACTCGACCAAGCGTTCGGGCACCGGCCTTGGCCTGGCGCTGGCGCGCGAGATCGCCGAAGCGCATGGCGGCCGCGTGCTGCTGGCCAATCGCGAAGGCGGCGGTTTGCGGGTGAGTCTGCGGCTGCCGCAGGTGGTGAGCCGGTGACGCAAGATCAGGCCTGCTCCCGGGTGGCGTGAATCGGCGTGTGGCCGCAGCGCTGTCGCTGTCGACGGTTCTCACCCCGCGCTGATCGAACCTGTATGGTCCAGATGCACCTCCATCGCCATCGCGCGTGGCGGCCTGGCGATCTGGCGTGACCTGTTCGCTCAGGGCAGGCGACCTGTCCTCCTGCGGCCGCTGCCAACTGGTTGCATCGGCGGTCAGTGCCCGTGGCGGTGGTGCAGATCCGGATAGTGTGGATGACAGTGCGCCATGGGCTCGTGGACATGCGGATGGGTGTGCGGCTCCTCGCCGTCCCACGGGAAATCGTGCGTGTGCTGATGATGGGCGTCGTGGCGATGGCGGTGGTCGTGTGCCAGCGCCTCATGCGCGTGCTGATGCTCGTGGCGCTCGCTGGCGTGCAGCCAGAGCGCCTGGAGAATGCCGTGGGTGTGGTCGGAATGCGTGGGTTTCATGAGCGCATCTTGCGCGGCCCACCAGCAACGCCGGCCGGCAATGCAATTGTCTAACACCTCGATGTTTGCTTACGATGATTGGATGATCCGTACCACCCCGCCGCTGCTGACCCGTCTGCGCCACCACCGCGGCCTGTGGGTGTTGGCTGTGGCGGTGTTGCTGATCAAGCTGGTCGCGGGCTCGATCTGCCTGGGTGACAACCCCGCCGCAACGGCGCTGGCCGATGTGCAGGCGACCACCAGCGTGCTCACCGCTGTGGACTCGGCGACCGCCGCCACGCCGGACGACAACGCATGCCTGCTGGGTGAAGCCGGTGGCTGCCATTGCGCGTGTGCCCACGCGCTGACCCTGGCGGCCAGCGTGACGCTCGCCGTCGCGCCGGTCGAGACGAGCGCGGCATCTTCCCGCCTCTCTCCAGACATGATTCCGGCCACGACCGGCTCGTTGCTGCGCCCCCCTATCGCCTGAAACCGTTCCGTTCCGCGATGAAACCGCCCGTGCGGTTCGTTGCCTCGTGATCGTTTTCAGGAGATGGCTTCATGTCTGTTCCAGGTTCGGTGCCGATTGGCGCCGTGTGTCTGTTGTATGCGGCGATGCTCGGCGCCGCACCCGTATCCCATCCTTCCCCGCAGCTAGGGGTACCGTCGACATCGCTGGCATCGTCCCCGTTGCAAGAGGCGGTGCGCCGCATCTGGCAAGTCAGCCCGGAAGTGCAAGCCGCACGAGCGGATCTCGACGCCGCCCGTGCGCGTGCGCGTGCCGCCGCGCAGCCGCTGTACAACCCCTTGCTGTCGTTCGATGCGGAGAACGCCGATGTCAATCGGCGCACGGCCGGTATCAGTCTGCCGCTGGATCTGTCCGGCAAGCGCCGCGCTCGCGCCAGTCAGGGAGAGGCTGCACTGCTTGCTGCCGAGGCGACCCATGACCTCTTGCGTCGCGACGTGGCCACCCGTTGGTTGAAGGCGTGGTCGACGGCCGCACTCGCGGCTCGGCAGAGTGAGCTGGGCCAGCGTCGTCTTGTGCTGATGCAACGCTTCGATGATCTGGCCGCACAGCGACTGAAGGTCGGCGACATCAGCAGTCCCGAACGCGATCTGGCCGGTCTGGCACTCGGCGAGGCGCAGGTGCAGCAAGCCTCGCTCGCCGGCAACGAGGCGGCAGCTCGGGCGGCGTTGCTGGCCATCAGTGGCGAGCAACAAGCGCTGCCACCGCTGCCCGCCGGACTGACACCAACGGCGAACAGCATTGCGCCGGTGTCCGTCGACGAGTTGCCCGAACTGCGCCAGGCCCACGCGCAGCAAGCGGGCGCCGAGGCGGGTGTGCAGGTTGCGCGCCGTGCGCGCATTCCCGATCCCACACTCAGCCTGACGGGTGGTCAAGTGCGCAGTGGGCCGCGCACTGATCAGGTAGTCGGTGTGAGCGTGTCCATTCCGCTGCCTGTGCGCAATACCGGACGTGCCGACGCGGATGCCGCGCGAGCTGAAGCCGATGCGGCAGCGGCAGGTGTGCGTTCGCGCCAGTTTGTGTTGCGCGCCGGACTGCAGGAGGCGCAAGCCCGCTACACCGCCCTGCGCGGTGCAGCCGAAGCGTTTCGCAACGGCCGTGCCGCTGCGTTCGAGGATCGCACCACGCTGCTGGAAAAGCTCTGGCGTGCCGGCGAAATCAGCACCTCCGACTATCTCGTGCAGCTCAAGCAAAGTCTCGACACCGCGTTGTCCGGCCAGCAACTGGAAAGCCAGACCTGGCAGGCCTGGTTCGATTACCTCACCGCAGCGGGCCGCCTGACCGACTGGATCGACGGCCGCACTCAGGATGGCCGCAATCAGGACATTCGCCGATGACTATCTCTTCTTTGAAATGCACCCTGCTGGGCGTGGCGCTGTTGGCTGCGCTGGGTGGCCCCGTACTGGCGCAGGAAGCCGCACCCGCCAATCCGCTCGCACTCGATACCAGGGCGATCAAGGATGCCGGCATTGTCCTCGACAAGGTCGCTCTACGTGCGCTTACGGATGAACTGAAGGCGCCCGGCGAAGTGAAAGCCGACGCCTATTCCACCGTGTTGGTGTCGCCGCGCGTGGCGTCCCAGGTGCTCGCTCGCCAGGCCAGGCTCGGTGACGTGGTGAAAGCGGGTCAGCCGTTGGTCGAGCTTTCCGCCGTGCAGGTGGCCGAGGCCCAGGGTGCGTTGATCGTGGCCGAACAGGACTGGCAACGCATCGCGTCGCTGGGGCCGCAGGCGGTGTCGGCACGGCGCTACAACGAAGCGAAGGTGCAGCGCGATCAGGCGCGTGCCAAGTTGCGAGCCTACGGTCTGTCCGACGCTCAGATCGGCGGATTGCTGCGCAAGGGATCCGCCGGTGCCGATGGCAGTTTCGAGTTGCTCGCACCGGCCGCTGGCCGCGTCACTACTGACGAGTTTCTGGTGGGCGAACGGGTGGAGCCAGGCCGCACGCTGTTCACCCTGGTCAAGGAAGATTCGGTATGGGTTGTTGCGCAAATGGCGCCGGCCGATGCCGAACGGGTCAAGCCCGATGCCGACGTCCGCGTCCTGGTGCGCGACATCGACATGCCCGGCAAGGTGGTGCAGCGCTCGCATCAGACCGATGAACGCACGCGTACGGTGCCGGTGCGTATCGAGGTCGACAACCGCAAGGATCTGCTGCATCCCGGTGAGTTGGTCGAGGCACGCATCGCCGTTGGCAGCGCCTTGCAGAAGCTCGCGGTACCCGCCGAAGCCATGGTGCTGCTGCAGAACCAGCCGACCGTATTCCTCGCCAAGGGTAACGGGACGTTCGAGCCGGCGCCGGTGATGGTCGGTGATACCCGCGATGGCTGGACGGTGATCACGCAGGGCCTCAAGGCTGGTGACAGCTACGTGCGCAAAGGCGCCTTCGTGCTGAAGGCCCGTTTGCTGCGCGCGCAATTGGGGGAAGAATGATGCTTGATCGTCTGGTTGAATTCTCCCTGCGTTACAAGGTGCTGGTGCTGATCATCTTCGTGGTGATCGGCTTGCTCGGTTTCCAGGCGGTGCGTCAGCTGCCCATCGACGCGTTTCCGGATGTCACGCCGGTGCAGGTCAATGTGTACACCGAAGCTTCGGGGCTGGCCGCGGAGGACGTGGAGCAACTGCTCACCGCGCCGGTGGAATCGGCGTTGGCAGGCTTGCCCAAGGTGGACCAAATCCGCTCGGTGAGCCTGTCTGGTCTGTCCTTTGTGTCGGTCTACTTCGACGACAGCATGGACATCTACTTCGCCCGCCAGCTGGTCAACGAGCGCCTGCAGCAGGTGGGCGATCGCCTGCCGGCGGGTTATGGCAAACCGGAAATGGGACCGAATGTCTCCGGTTTGGGCCAGGTCTTCTGGTACACCGTCGAACGCGCTGACGACAAGCTCAAGGGTGCCATCGCCGGCACGGCACCGAACGACATGGATCTGCGCACGCTGCAGGATTGGACCATCCGATTGATTCTGCGCACCGCTCCGGGTGTCGATGACGTCAGCTCGTGGGGTGGGCAGGCAAAGCAGTTCCAGGTGCGCATCGATCCAATGAAACTGATCGCACACAAGCTCGGCTTCAAGGAAGTGATCGAGGCGCTACAGGCCAACAATGCCCAGGTCGGCGGCAACTTCGTCGACGTGGGGCGCGAGCAGTATCTGGTGCGCGGGTTGGGCTTGATCCAGAACGCGAAGGATCTGGGCAATATCGTGCTCAAGACGGAAGACGGCACGCCGGTCTACGTGCGGGATGTGGCCACGATCAACGAAGCGGGCGCACCACGTACTGGTGCGGTGACGCGCGACGGCAAGGAAGTGGTCTTGGGTATGGCGTTGGCCCGCATCGGCGAGAACGCCAAGAGCGTGGTCGATGCGGTCAAGGCCAAGCTCGATACGGTGAAGCAATCCCTGCCGCCGGGCGCGGTCGTGAAACCGGTGTACGAGCGCACCGAGCTGGTCAACGCGGCCGTAGGCACGGCGGTGCGTGCATTGATCGAAGGTTCGATTCTGGTGGCAGTCGTACTGTTCCTGTTCCTGGGCGAGTTTCGCAGTGCGCTGGTGGTGGTGGTGTCGTTGCCGCTGGCGATGCTGATCGCCTTCATCTGCATGGATCAGGCCGGCTTGTCGGCCAACCTGATGTCGTTGGCGGGCCTGGCGATCGGCATCGGCATGATGGTGGATGGCGCCGTGGTGATGGTGGAAAACGCCTACCGCATCATGGCCGAACGCAGGGCGCATGGCGGTCCGGTGGATCGCTCCGCGGCCGTGCTGGCGGCCGCCCGCGAGGTGGCCAAGCCGATGGCGTTTGCCATTTTGATCATCATCGTGGTGTTCCTGCCGCTGTTCAGCCTGCAGGGGCTGGAAGGCAAGATGTTCAAGCCGATGGCGTTCAATATCAGCTTCGCCATGGCTGGCTCGCTGATGCTTGCCTTGACGCTGATCCCGGTGCTCGCCGCGCTGGTGTTGAAGCCGAAGGAAGAGAAGGACACCTGGCTGGTGGCGTTCCTGAAACGCCATTACGCCACGGTGCTGAGGTGGGCGCTTGCCCGCCGCAGGCTCGTGCTGGGCATCGCCGCCGGGGCCCTGATCGGCAGCCTGGCGTTGTTCCCGTTCCTGGGCAAGGAGTTCATGCCGAACCTGAAAGAGGGCGCCATCATGTGGCGCATCACCTCGATTCCATCGGCGTCGCTGGACGAATCGGTCGACATTTCCAGGCAAGTCTCCGCGCTGGTGAAACAGAAGTTTCCGGAAGTGGAAACCACGCTGGCAATGATCGGTCGCGCCGAAAAAGGCGAAACGGCGGACGTGAATTACATGGAGGTCTACACCCCGCTGAAGCCGAAGGATCAATGGCGCAAGGGCGAGACGCTGGAAAGCATCGAGGAAGCGATGCAGAAGGAACTGACGGCAGCGTTGCCGACCGCCGTGGTGAGCTACACCCAGCCGATCCAGATGCGCATCGAGGAACTGATCTCCGGTGTGCGCGCTACGCTGGCGTTGAAGATCTACGGCGACGACCTGGGTGAGCTGGATCGCCTCAGTGGCCACATCAAGAACGTACTGGCTGGTGTGCCCGGTGTGGCTGATCTCGCTTTGGAGGCGAACATCGGCAAGCCGCAGGTCCGCATCAAGGTGGATCGCGATGCGCTGGCCCGTTATGGCTTGAACGCCGACGATGTGCTGACCGTGGTGAAGAACGGTATCGGCGGCGAACCGGTGACCACGCTGCTCGATGGCGTGAAGCGTTTCGATATCGCGGTGCGGCTGGGCGACGCAGACAAGGCCTCGTTGCCGGCGATCCGGCGCATTCCGATCCGCACTCCCGGCGGTGCGCTGGTGCAGTTGTCGCAGGTGGCCGAGGTCAGCGATGCTGAAGGCTACTCGTTCATCCGCCGCGAACAGTTGCAGCGCTATGCGGTGATCCAGATGGATGTGCGCGGGCGCGACATCGACGGCTTCGTCAAGGACGCCAATGCGGCCATCGCGCAGCAGGTGAAGCTGCCGACTGGCTACTACAGCGAGTGGGGCGGCGCGTTCGAGAACCAGCAGCGGGCCTTGAAGCGGTTGTCGTTGATCGTGCCGGCGACGATCTTCTTCATCTTCGTGCTCCTCTACACCGCGTTCAACTCGGTAAAGCACGCCACGCTGATCCTGGCCAACGTGCCGTTTGCCACCATCGGTGGCATCGTCGGACTGGCGATCACCGGGCAATACCTGTCGGTGCCGTCGGCGATCGGTTTCATTGCGGTATTCGGTGTGGCGATGTTGAACGGCATCGTGTTGGTGAGTTTCCTGAACGGGCAACGCGCGTCGGGGCTGGGTGTGCGCGAGGCCGTGCTGCATGGCACCGCCTTGCGCCTGCGTCCGGTACTGATGACCGCCAGCGTGGCGATCCTCGGTTTGTTGCCGATGCTGTTGTCCAGTGGCGTGGGTGCGGAAACCCAGCGGCCGCTGGCCACGGTGGTGGTCGGTGGCCTGCTCAGTTCGACGTTGCTGACCCTGGTCCTGTTGCCGCTGCTGTATGACTGGCTGGAACAGCGCAACGAGCGTCGGAAGGCAGCGGGCACATGACGCGGTGCGCGGGGAACTGGCGCCCGAGCGGCTTCCCGCACGTCGTTGTGGTGCGGACCGCAGCACCACTTCGAGTGGCCCATGCTCGCCTATACTGAAGCCCTCTTTGGGGATACGGGGTGGACAATGGGAATCGGACAGTTGTTGGCGTTGGTCATCGTGGGCGTCGTGGTGATCGGCCTGGCCAAGCTGGTACGCATCGTGCCACAGGGCTTCGAGTGGACGGTGGAGACGTTCGGCAAGTACACCCGCACGCTCAGCCCCGGCCTGCATTTCCTGATTCCGATCTACCAGGCGGTCGGGCGCAAGATCAACATGATGGAGCAGGTGCTCGACGTGCCGTCGCAGGACGTGATCACCAAGGACAACGCGGTGGTGCGCGTCGACGGGGTGGTGTTCTACCAGGTGCTGGACGCGTCCAAGGCGGCGTATGAGGTCTCCAACCTGGAGCAGGCGTCGCTGGCGCTGGTGATGACCAATATCCGCACCGTGCTCGGTTCGATGGACCTGGATGAATCGCTGAGCCAACGCGATGCGATCAATGCCAAGCTGCTCAAGGTGGTGGACGAGGCGACCCATCCGTGGGGCGTCAAGGTCAACCGGATCGAGATCAAGGACATTGCCCCGCCGCGCGACCTGATCGACGCGATGGCGCGGCAGATGAAGGCCGAGCGCGAGAAGCGCGCCAACATCCTCGACGCCGAGGGCTTCCGCCAGGCGGCGATCCTCAAGGCCGAGGGCGAGAAGCAGTCGGTGATCCTGGCCGCCGAGGGCGAGAAGGAGGCGGCGTTCCGCGCCGCCGAGGCGCGCGAGCGCTCGGCAGAAGCGGAGGCGAAGGCGACTACGATGGTGTCCGATGCGATCTCCGGCGGCAACGTCAACGCGTTGAATTACTTCGTCGCCAACAACTATGTCGAGGCGCTGAAGGAAATGGCCAAATCGCCGAACCAGAAGATGCTGCTGCTGCCGATCGAGGCCACCGGCATCCTCGGTTCGCTGGCCGGCATCGCCGAGCTGGCCAAGGAGTCGCTGGGCCAGCAGCAGAAATCCACGGCCATCCAGCCGCCGCTGCGCTGAGGGCACGATCATGTGGGAATTGTCGACGCACTATCTGTGGTGGATTCTGGCGCTGCTGCTGATTGGCGGTGAACTGCTGTTGCCGGGCTATTTCCTGCTGTGGATCGGCCTGGCTGCCGCCGCCATGGGGGCGCTGCTGTGGCTGGATCCAACGCTTGGCGTGCTGGCGCAGGCGATCGTGTTCGGGCTGCTGACATTCGCTTCCTGCATCGGCTATGCACGCTGGCTGCGGCCTCGGCTGGAGCGAAGTGCACCAGGTGACGAGCGGCTCAATCGTCGTGCGGAGCAGTTGATCGGCCAGCGTTACCAGTTGGTCGAACCGATCGTCAATGGTCGCGGCAAGGCCCGTGTCGGCGACGGCCAGTGGCTGGTCAGCGGGCCTGACCTGCCACTGGGCAGCACCGTGGAAGTGGTGGCGGTGGATGGCACCACCTTGCAGGTGCGTGCAGCGGCATGAACGCAGGCGGCGGCGTCATCAGCCAGCACCAGTTCACCACGACGGCGATCACCACGCGGATGGCGTTTGCGCTGGAACTGGCGCGACGGCTGCATCAGTACGGCACCACCGCACCGCGACTGGAAATGGCAGTCGCCGGCGTGGCGCAGCGGCTCGGGTTGTCGGCCGATGTATGGTCCAGCCCCACGGCGATCATCATTTCCTTCGCCGACCTGGCCCAGGGCGGCGAAGAGGGGGTGGCGCAGACCACCCAGGTGATGCGCCTGGCACCCGGCGAGGTGAACCTGGCCCGGTTGTGCCAGGCGGATGAAATCGCCGATCGCGCGATCGCCGGCGAGCTGGACCTGCGCGAAGGGTTTCGCCTGTTGCGCGAGTTGGGTCGTCCCGATACCCGTCGCGAGAAGATCGGCTCGATCATCAGCTACGGCCTGTCGGCCGCCAGCATCGCTGCACTGTTCCTGCACAGCTCCTGGGTGGATCTGATCGTGGCGGCGGTGATCGGCGTGATCATCGGCTGCATCAGCCTGCTGGCCGCCAGTCGGCCGCGACTGGCGGTGGCCAGCGACGCGATCTGCGCGCTGGTGGCGACTACCGTGGCCATCGTGGTGAGTGCGTTCGTGGTGCCGCTGGCGATCAAGTCGGTGGTGCTGGCCAGCCTTATCATCCTGATACCGGGCATGTCGCTGACCACGGCGGTGCGTGAGATCTCCGCCCAGCACCTGGTTTCCGGCATGGCGCGGATGGGTGGCGCGATGGCCACTCTGCTCAAGCTCACCTTCGGCACCATCGCGGCGACCCAGCTGTGCCGGGCACTGGGTATTACCGCGCGTGACTTTGCCTTGCCCGCGTTGCCGGGCTGGACCGACTACCCGGCGTTGCTGGTGGCCGCGGTAGCTTTCGCGATCCTGTTCCGCGCGGCGAAACGCGACTGGCCGGTGGTGATCGTGGCGGTGGTGGTGGGCTATCTGGCCACGCGTTGGGGCGGTCAGATTTCCAGTTCGCTGCCCGGTGCGCCGGTCGGTGTATTCGTCGGTGGCCTGTTGCTGGGCGGGCTGGCCAACGTGTACGCCCGCTATGCGCAACGGCCCGGTGCAGTCATCCGCGAGCCGGGCATCCTGCTGCTGGTACCCGGCAGCGTGGGTTTCCGCAGCGTGTCGTTCCTGCTGGAGCGCGATACCACGCTGAGCCTGGATACCGGCCTGCTGCTGATCACCCTGCTGGTGTCGCTGGTGGCAGGGCTGATGTTCGGCGACCTGCTGATTTCGCCACGACGATCCCTGTAAAACAAACGTGGCCGAAGTCGCAGACATCGAAGTGCCTGCGACCGACCCTGAAGACAAACCCGCACGGCACGATCGCCTCCTCCCCTGCAAGGCAAGGCAGGGTAGGGTTGGGGTGGGGTCGCTCTCAAAAGATGGAGCCGCCCGAAGTCCGCGGCCTCAAGCCCCGCCGACCCTCTCCGAAGACAAACCCGCACGGCACCATCGCCTCCTCTCCTGCAAGGCAGGGGAGGATTGAGGAGGGGTCGCTCTTGATCTGACCCCGCCAAGATCAAGAGCCACCCCCTCCCGACCTGTATTCGGGCCATCCATGGCCCTCACCCTACGGGCGGCTGTCGCCGCACAAATCGGCAATCCTGCCGATTTGTCCCTTGGCTTTGCAGGGGGAGAAGTCCCGTATCCCGAACAAAAAAACGCCGACCCAAGGCCGGCGTTTCCATTACCCGATGAAACCAGCGATCAAATCGCCAGGTCCTTTTCCTTCTTGCCGGCTTTCAATGCGTCATTGAACCAATGCGGACGCTTGCCGCGGCCTGACCAGGTCTGCGCGGGGTTGGCAGGGTTGCGATACTTCGGCGCCACCGTGCCGGTGGTGCGCTTGGCCTTGCCGCGCGCGCTGCCGAAGATGTCCTCGAAGGCATAACCTTCGGCCTTGATCATCGCATGCACTTTCTCGCGCAGCTTGACGACCTTTTCCTTGCGCAGTTCGTTCTGGCGGACCTGCGCCTTGGAGATGAGGTCGTTGAGCTGGTTGTGATTGAGGTTCTTGATATCGACGGCCATGCGTGACTCCCGGGTGGATGTCGTGAATAAATGATCTGGTTATGTTCCGGCCATTATGGAGAGCGGCGCCGGAGGCCTTGAATAGGTTGCGATTCTTATTCTCGCTGATTCACCGAATCCTTGTAAAGCACGTTATCCCCGTGAAGTCTTTCTTCACATTAAAAATTAATCATGCGGCGCGTCTCGAATGGACTGCCCAAAACAGAAACGGCCGCACTGGGCGGCCGTTTCGTTTAATGCGCAGTCGCTGGTTTCAGCCGAGCAGGGCAAACAGGTCAGCTTCACCCAGTGCGCGGCTGTCGCTGTCTTCGCGGCCGCGATATTCCAGCGTGCCGGCGGTCAGGCCGCGTTCGCTGACCACCACGCGGTGGGGAATGCCGATCAGTTCCATGTCCGCAAACATGCTGCCGGCACGCACGCCGCGGTCATCCAGCACCGCTTCGATGCCGCGCTCGCCCAATGCCTGGTACAACGCCTCGGCAGCTGCGGCGACTTCCGGCGAGTGCTTTGGGTTGATCACGCAGACCGCCACGCGCCAAGGCGCCATGGCTTCCGGCCAGACGATGCCGGCTTCGTCGTGCCGCTGCTCGATCGCCGCAGCCACGATGCGGCTGACGCCGATGCCGTAGCAGCCCATGGTCATCACCTGCAGTTTGCCGGCTTCATCGACCACCGTGGCATTCAGCGCTTCGGCGTACTTGCTGCCCAACTGGAAGACGTGTCCCACCTCGATGCCGCGGGCGATATGCAGCACGCCATTGCCGTCCGGCGAAAGGTCGCCGTCGACCACGTTGCGCAGGTCGGCAATGCGGGTGACACGCGCATCGCGCTCCCAGTTGGCGCCGGTGCAGTGCGTGCGATCGGCATTGCCGCCGCAGACGAAGTCGGCAAGCACGGCGGCGTCACGGTCGACGATCACCGGAATCGAAGCGGGCAGACCCACCGGTCCGATGAAGCCCGGACGGGTGCCGGTGGCGGCGAGGATTTCCTCTTCGCTGGCCAGCACCGATTCGTCGGGTAGCTCGGCCAGCTTGCCGGCCTTGACCTCGTTGATCTCGTGATCGCCGCGCAGGCACAGCGCCACCAGGCCGTGGCGCCCGCGCACCAGCAGGGTTTTCACGCATTGCTGCGGGCTGACCTTGAGGAAAGCGGAAACGTCGTCGATGGTCTTCTGGGTGGGCGTGTCCACGCGCTGCAATTCAGCTGCCGGTGCCGGGCGCGCGATGGTCGGCGCCAGCGCTTCGGCCTTCTCCAGATTGGCCGCATAGTCCGAACCGTCGGAGAACGCGATGGCGTCCTCGCCGGATTCGGCCAGCACCTGGAATTCATGACTGGCATTGCCGCCAATGGCGCCGGTGTCTGCCTGCACGGCGCGGAAGGTCAGGCCGAGCCGGGTGAAGATGCGCGAGTACGCCTGGTACATCGCCGCATAGGTTTCGGCCAGCGACTCCTGGGTCAGGTGGAAGGAATAGGCATCCTTCATCAGGAACTCGCGCGCACGCATCACGCCGAAACGCGGGCGGATCTCGTCGCGGAACTTGGTCTGGATCTGGTAGAAGTTGACCGGCAGCTGCTTGTAGCTTTTCAGCTCGTTGCGGGCGAAGTCGGTGACCACTTCCTCATGGGTCGGGCCGTAGCAGAATTCCTGGCCCTTGCGGTCCTTGATCTTCAGCAGCTGCCCGCCGAATTTCTGCCAGCGCCCGGTTTCTTCCCACAGTTCCTTCGGCTGCACCGACGGCATCAGCATTTCGATGGCGCCGGCACGATCCATTTCCTCGCGGACGATGCCCTCGACCTTGCGCAGCACGCGCAGTCCCAGCGGGCTCCAGCTGTAGAGCCCCGAAGCAAGCTTGCGGATCATGCCCGCACGCAGCATCAGCCGATGACTGGCGATTTCGGCGTCGGCAGGGACTTCCTTGACAGTGGCCAGGTGGAATTGGCTGAGGCGCATGCGGGTGATTCCGGCGTGGTGGAAACGCCTAGTGTAGCGGCGGGCCCATGCTCACGCCCGCCGCCTTGCGCCCACCCGATCGCCTCCCGGGGCGATGGCGGGCGGGGCGTCGCTCATCGGGCCTGCTGGCAGAACTGGTCGTACTGCGCCTGGGCCGAGGCGACCTGTTGCTTGCGCTGGGCGTCATCGAGAGCCACCGCCTTGCCGTTCTGCTGCATCACCACCGGGCCGCCGCCCTGCAGTGCGCTGATGTTGGACTTCAGCGTGGTGCACAGGCTGGCGCGATTTTCCGGCGTATCGGCGACGGGGCGGGCTGGCTGGGCCGGGGCCTGCCGACTTTCAGTCGGCTCGCTGGACGGCGGCGGCGCCAGCGGTTCCACGCTGCCGGTGGTGGTCACCTTCTCGAACTTCGTCCCCTGCGCCGGCGGCGCCTCGGAGTAGTGCACGGTGCCGCTGCCATCGGTCCATTTGTAGACCTGGGCGGTGGCCAGCGGTGCCAGCAGCAACAGCGCCACGGCGATCAGCGAACGACGCATGGTGTTCTCCATTTTCAGGGAATAATCAGGTTTACCTTGTTAACACTCCGCCGGTCCGGACTCAAGCGCCTGATGGTTTACACTGCGCGCATCCTGTCACGGTCCTGATTCATGAGCGAGCTTTCGCCCGTCCGACCGCCCCGTCACCGGGGTATTTACCTGCTGCCGAACCTGTTTACCACGGGTGCGATGTTCGCCGGCTTCTACGCGATCATCGCCAGCATTGGCGGTCGCTACTCCGAAGCGGCCGTGGCGGTTTTCATCGCCGCCGTGCTGGATGGCATGGATGGCCGGGTCGCGCGGATGACCGGCACCCAGACGGAATTCGGCGTGCAGTACGACTCGCTCTCCGACCTGGTCAGTTTCGGCCTGGCGCCGGCGCTGGTCATGTATACGTGGTCGCTGTCGGCCTTGCGCGAGGTTGGCCCGCTGTGGGGCAAGCTGGGCTGGGCCGCCGCATTCATCTACGCCGCCTGCGCCGCGTTGCGGCTGGCACGCTTCAATACCCAGGTCGGCGTGGCCGACAAGCGCTATTTCCAGGGGCTGGCCAGCCCGGCCGCGGCGGGAGTCTGCATGTCGTTCGTGTGGAGCGTGGACAAGTTCGGCCTGGCCGGCAGTGATTTCTGCTTCATCACGCCGGTGATCGCGATCGTGGTCGGCCTGCTGATGGTCAGCCGGTTCCGCTACTTCAGCTTCAAGTCGCTGCCGATGGGCGAGCGGCAGCGGGTGCCGTTCGGCTGGATGGTCGCGGCGGTGCTGCTGCTTGCCCTGCTGATCCTGGACACCGCACGGGTGCTGTTTGCCGGCTTCACGATCTACATGCTGTCGGGGCCGGTGCTGACCATCTGGGGCCTGGCCACGCATCGTCGTCGCGCGCGGCGCAACGCGGCATGAATCCGTCGGCGCAAGCACGGCAGCCGGGGAGTCATCGCGATCGTGTATTGCGCGCGCTGGGCGTGACGCCATGGGTGCGGCGATCCACGCCGGTTGCGACCGCTGACGCCGCAGCGGATCTCGCGTCGGCACTCGCCGACGGAGCGTCCCGCGTGGCCTGCGTGGTAGTCTTGCCGCAAGGCTGTGGCACGCGCGAACTGGACCTGATCGGCCGGGCGCTCAACGCCTGCGGGGCAGTGCTGGCGCGCGCGGCACGGGTCATCGTGCAAGATGGCCAGTTGTCCGACGATGTACCGGAGGCACAGGCCTACCTGGTGTTCGGCGAGGCGCAGGCGCATGCGCTGGGCCGTGCGTTGCCGGCGGCGGTGATGAACCAGGCGCAGATCGTGCTGGCCGATGAACCGGTCCTGGTGCTGACCCGCGCGGACGCCAAGCGACGCCTGTGGAATGCGCTGCGCAGCGTGCGCCGCGCGCTGGCCACGGCAGGCGGCTGAGCGTCGTGGTTGCGGTGATCAAGCCGGTGATCCAGGTGCGCGCGATGCGCGTCGACGACCTGGACACGGTCAGTGCGCTGGAAAACGCCTCCTACGAGTTTCCGTGGTCGCTGGGCATTTTCGGCGACTGCGTCAAGGCCGGACACTCGTGCTGGGTGCTCTGCGTGGATGCGGCGATCGCCGGTTACGGCATCCTGTCGATGGGTGCCGGCGAGGCGCACGTGCTGAACATCTGCATCGGTCCGGACTGGCGCGGCCGCGGACTGGGGCGGCATCTGCTGGGACGCCTGCTGGACATCGCGCGCTGGAACGGCGCCGAACGGGTGTTTCTCGAAGTGCGGCCGTCCAATCCGCTGGCGAAGTCGCTGTACGAGTCGGTCGGCTTCCGCGAGATCGGGCGGCGGCCGCGCTATTACCCGGCGCATGAGGGTCGCGAAGACGCGATCGTGATGACATTGGAGTTGGTCGCACGCTGACGGACCCTGTGTCTGCTTGAACCGAGTTAGTCAGGGCGTGTAGGGCGCGATGCTAGAATGAAGGTCATTTTTGCAGGAATATTTTGAATGGAGCGCACAGAGGGATTTTCAACGGACTGGTTCGACCAGAACATTCCGTACTGGGAAAAATGGCTCGAATCGAAACGCGGTGAAGCCGGCTTGCGCGCCCTGGAGATCGGCAGTTTCGAAGGTCGCTCGACCCAATGGCTATGCCGACACATTCTGACCGCTTCGGATAGTTCAATCGATTGTCTGGACTTCTTTCAGGTAGATCCAGTTTACGGTGACTATCACCAACGATTCCTGGTCAATACGGCACTCTGGCGTGATCGAATCACCGAATTTGCCGGCACAAGTTTCGATTCGTTGAGACGAGTCACGGGTCCCTACGACATCGTCTACATCGATGGCTGGCACTCCGCTTTCGGCGCCTTGACAGATGGTGTCATGGCATGGCCGCTGCTCAAGGTGGGCGGTGTGATGATTTTTGATGACTACTTGTGGGTTCCTCCAAAAATGGGGCCGCCCCCGCGTCCCGGTCGCTTGACTCGTAAATGGTTGCGTTGGACTGGCCGGCAGTGGTGGGTCGAGGGATTGAAAAAGCAGATAGCAAGCGTCAAGACGCAAACACCGAAACTAGGCGTGGATGGGCTATTAGCAACCATTGAGGGCCACTACGAATTGCTGGGCGTAAGCAACCAGTTGGCATTGCGCAAGACACGTGACTTTTCGGCTGGCCAAGTGGGTCACGATACCTGACAAAACGCACGCATACTTCGCGCTCCACAGGGGCGCCACTTGAGTGTCCTTGCATACGCCAATGCATGCGAGAGTTCTGGACCGTCTAATCCAGCCTATGCGCCTGCTCACGCAGCGCAGCCAACGTGGTGTTCCAGTCGGTGATGCGCTGACGTTCCTGGACAACGACTTCGGCGGGGGCGTTGGCGACGAAATTGGCGTTGCCAAGTTTGCCTTCGCACTTCCTGATCTCGACTTCGATGCGGGCGATTTCCTTGGTCAGGCGTGCCTTTTCGGCGCCCAGATCAATCAGGCCGGCCAGCGGGATCATCACGCGCAGCGTACCCACGACGGCCGCTGCCGCCGCCGGCTCGTCGGCGCCGCTGTCGATCCACTGCAGGGTTTCGGTGCGGGCCAGAAAGGCGACCTGCGCGGCGAACTTTGCCACCCGCGCGCGATCGCTGGCGTCGCCATCGGCGAACAGCAGCGGGATCACCTTGGCGGGTGAGATGTTCATCTCCGAACGGATCCGGCGGATGCCGGAGAGCACGCTCTTGAACCATTCGATTTCTGCGCTTGCTGCGTCGTCCGCAACCATGTCGTCCGCGCGGGGCCACGGCCGCTGCATCACGCTGCTCTCGATGAGGCCGAGCTTCGGTGCCACCCCCTGCCAGATCTCTTCGGTGATGAACGGGATCAACGGATGCAGCGCACGCAGCACGCTTTCGAGCACCACCAGCAAGGTGTGGCGGGTCGAGGCCGCTGCGGCTGCATCGTCGCCATTCAGGGCCGGCTTCGACAGCTCCAGGAACCAGTCGCAGTATTCATTCCAGACGAATTCGTACAGCGCCTGCGCCAGGTGGTCGAAGCGATAGCTGACAAAGTGTTGGTCGACCTCGGCCAGGGTTTGCTTGAGGCGGGTGAGAATCCAGCGCTCGGCTTCAGTCACGGGCTGGCCGTTCCCTGTTCCCCGTTCCCCGTTTCCTGCTTCATCCACATTCATCAACACAAACCGCGCCGCATTCCACAGCTTGTTGCAGAACGCCTTGTAGCCCTCGGCGCGCTTGATGTCGAAGTTGATCGTGCGGCTGTAGCTGGCCAGCGCGGCGAAGGTGAAGCGCAGCGCGTCGGTGCCGATCGCCGGGATGCCGTCGGGGTAATCCTTGCGGATGCGCTTCTCGACCTTGGCGCGTACCTGTGGCAGCAGCAGCGACCTGGTGGATTTCTCCACCAGCGGTTCCAGCGCGATGCCATCGATCAGGTCCAGCGGGTCCAGCGTGTTGCCCTTGGACTTGGACATCTTCTGGCCTTCCGCGTCACGCACGATGGCGTTGATGTAGACCTCGCGGAACGGGATACGGCCGGTGAAATACTTGGTCGCCATCACCATGCGCGCGACCCAGAAGAAGATGATGTCGAAGCCGGTGACCAGCACCGCGCTGGGCAGGAAGATCTGGTCCTGCTCCCAGTTGGCGACGACTTCGCCGCGCTCGTTCTTCACCGGGCCATCGGCCGGCCAGCCCAGCGTGGAGAACGGCCACAGCGCGGAGCTGAACCAGGTGTCCAGCACGTCGTCGTCCTGACGCAGCGCGCCGACCGGTGCGCTGCTGGCGGACTTGCGCGCATCGGCCTCGTCCTCGCCGACGAAGATGTTGCCGGCCTCGTCGTACCAGGCCGGGATGCGGTGACCCCACCACAGCTGGCGGCTGATGCACCAGTCCTGGATGTTGTCCAGCCACTGGGTGTAGGTGTTGGCCCAGTTCTCCGGCACGAAGGTGATCTCGCCCGAACGCACGGCGTCCAGCGCCGGCTGGGTGATCGCCTTGCGGCCGCCTGGACGTCCATCCGGTTGCACGTCGGAGGTGAGATCGACGAACCACTGGTCGGTCAGCATCGGCTCGATCACCGCATCCGAACGCTGGCTCACCGGCACCTGCAGCTTGTGTGGCCTGGTTTCGACCAGCAGGTCGGCGGCGTCGAGCTCGGCGAGGATGAGTTTGCGCGCGTCGTAGCGGTCCATGCCGCGATATTTTTCCGGCGCGTTGTCGTTGACCTTCGCATCCAGGGTGAAGATGGTGATGGGAGCCAGCTTGTGGCGCTGTCCGATGGCGTAGTCGTTGAAATCGTGTGCCGGGGTGATCTTCACGCAGCCGGTGCCGAAATCCTTGTCCACGTAGTCGTCCGCGATGACCGGAATCTGTCGGCCGGTCAGCGGCAGGGTCAGCATCCTGCCGACGAGATGCGCGTAGCGCTCATCCTCCGGATGCACGGCCACGGCGACGTCGCCCAGCATGGTTTCCGGCCGGGTGGTGGCAACCACCAGACTGTCATCGCTGCCGGTGACGGTATAGCGGATCGACCACATGTGCCCGTCGCGCTCGACATTGTTCACTTCCAGATCGGACACCGCGGTGCCCAGCACCGGATCCCAGTTCACCAAGCGGTTGCCGCGGTAGATCAGGCCTGCGCGATACCAATCGATGAACACCTTGCGCACGGCGGCCGACAGGCCCTCGTCCATGGTGAAGCGCTCGCGCGACCAGTCGGCGGCGGCGCCGATGCGGCGCATCTGGTGGGTGATGGTGGAGCCAGACTCCTCCTTCCACTTCCACACCCGCTCGACGAACGCGTCGCGGCCGAGGTCATGCCGCGTCTTGTCCTCGACCGCCAGCTGGTTCTCCACGATCTTCTGGGTGGCGATGCCGGCATGGTCGGTGCCGACCTGCCACAGCGTGTTCATCCCGCGCATGCGCTGGTAGCGCACCAGCATGTCCATCACCGTCTGCTGGAACGCGTGCCCCATGTGCAGCGTGCCGGTGACGTTCGGCGGCGGCAGCAGGATGCAATACGGCTCGCCCTTGCCCGATGGCTGGAACGCACCGCTGGCTTCCCAGCGCTGGTACCACTTCGACTCGATCTGGGCGGGTTCGAAACTCTTTTCCATGGGTACAGGCTCGGTGGCGCGTTTTTGTCGGTTGACCGGTGATTGTACGGGGTGGCGGCAGGGCTGCCAAAAAGCAGCGTCCCGCTTCCGCCAGTTTGTTGCTGGTCGGAAGGCAATGTCAGGCAGGGAGCCTCGGCCGGCGCAGGGATTCAGGGCGGGTCTGCACCACGGGCATCCCGGGGTCATCTGCCTGGTAGACATCCAGCGGATGCCCCGGGCGGCACCTTGGTGCTGCCGGGTGGTATGGCGCTATTCGCGCGAACGAGCCTGTCTTTCGCTGGAAAGCCGTTCGATGGACTGGGCGAACTGGGTTCTTTCCTTGTCCCTGCCCAGTTCGACGGCC
Source organism: Rhodanobacter ginsengiterrae (assembly GCF_050026815.1). NCBI lineage: Bacteria > Pseudomonadati > Pseudomonadota > Gammaproteobacteria > Lysobacterales > Rhodanobacteraceae > Rhodanobacter > Rhodanobacter ginsengiterrae. The sequence goes on from NZ_JALBWO010000053.1 coordinate 66,078, forward strand.
AATTTTTCGGCACGCTGCAACGCCTGGACAGCTTCCGTTGTTCGTCCGCTCCGGCTGAGGGAGAAAGCCATGGCGTCCAGCCCACGCATCGTCCAGAACTTGTTGCCCGATTGCTCGGTCAGCGAAATTCCCTGCGCCAATTGCGGGATGGCCTGCGCGTAATCCGCCACGCGTCCGTACATGATGCCCTTGTTGATGCGGTGTATGCCCAGGTAGTCCAGATTGCGGGATGAAGTATCCAATGCGATGGATCTGTCGATGTAGCGCTGTGCCTGATCGAACTGTTGCATGGACAGGTAGGACATCGCGATGTTGTTGCAGGTCGCCGACGTGTCGCTGGAGCTCTTCAGTCCAGGCAGGGAGGCCAGGGACATGGCGATGGACTCCCGGAACTTGCCCATGTCGCCGTATACCGAGGCCAGTGTGGCGTAGGTCTGACTGCTTGACTCCTTGTCGCCAAGCGCCTCGTCGATCTTCAGCTTTTCCGTCAACGCGTCCACTGCTTCCTGCGGGTGGTTCAGGTACTTCACCGACGCTGCAAGGCCCTGCAGGAGGGTTTCGCGGTCACGCGGCGAGTCGGCCAGCGCCAGGGCCTTCCGGTACGCGCGTTCGGCGGCACTGAAGTCGCCTTCGCGAAACGACAGCCTGCCGGTGCATGTCAGCAGGGTGATGTCGCTTTGCCGCCCTTTCAGTGCGGCTGTCGCGTGCTGGATTTCCTGCGGGATATGCGCGGCATCGACCCCGGGATTGCAGGGCGTGTACTGATTGCACGCGGAGATCAGGGCGGTGGAAATCAGCAGGGTCGCGCACGCGAATGTTCCCGTCTTCTTCATGGCAAAACTGGTGTCCCCCGAGAAAGTGGAAGTGTTGCGTGCGGCGGTCGGAGCGAGGGTCGGGAAATTGGCGCAGGGCGTCGCCTTCTCCCGGGCGGCGGGATCATCCCGATCAGCCGATGTTGACCGATGGCAACCGCGCCATGTCGATATCCAGTGACGGAGGCAGGTCGGCTCGGCCGTGCTGTTCGATCTGCATGCGTGTCAGGCGCATGACGACCAGCAGGAAGCAGAGCTTCGCCGCGAGACCGAGAAGCTGGCTGAAAATGAGGGCCGATTCATTCCCGATCATCTCCGTGACAGTGTGATTTTCGCTGGTGATGCGGTAAACGAAGAATCCGAAGAAGCTCATGGCCAACCAGAGTGCCCACCAGCAACGCAGCAGAACGGGCGTCGGCAACTTCTGCCAGCGCAACGGCGACTGGCTGGCCAACCAGATCTGTTCCATCGCGCGGAACGGTCGCTGCAGGCTAAGAAACGGCACGAAATACCAGCCGACGGCCCAACCGGGGCTGTCGTCCAGCCCCTTGGCACCCAGTGCGCGCGCGTTGCAGGCAACACGGTAGATCCACATGCCACTGGCGATATAGGTGGCGAGCAGCACGAGCAGTTGCATGCTGCTCATGGCAGTCTGGAGCAGGCCCCGACGACGCAGTTCCGCCAACATGGCCTGCTGCGATACGAACTCGTGGCCTGCGGCCTGTTGCAACGCCTGCCTCAGATAGGCGATCACGATGATCGTGAGAAGCGAAGCCAGCGCACTGGCAATGACGAGGCCGACTACGGTATGGCGCAGTGACTGTGGTGACCGGAAGGTGTCGGCCTCAGGCACGCCAAGGTCAGCCACCACACTCAACGGTGCTCTGTAAGGATTCTCCAAGCTCATCGACCCATGCCCCCTGTGGCCCAGTCAAGCCGGAATGCCTTCCGACGTTGCGATCCTGCTGGAGAGGAGAAGGGATGGTCAAGTGAACACGGGAGTGGCGGTTTCAGTGCTCCGGCAGAGTCCATCCCCGTGTCGGTGCCGGGCAGCCTGGTCCAGGCAGTGGCGGCAGAGTCGCGGGCGTCGTATCAGGTGCCGGCAAACCTGGTGGCAGCGGCGGCGCCGACGCAGCCGGACGCGATGGGCGCCAACGGCGGTGGCTTTTTCGCCAGCGCCGGCATCCGGGTGCGCTGTCGGCGGCGTGCCGGCGAAGCGCCATCGATGGCAGTCGGGGTGACGGCCCGGTCAGCGCCATTGGCATGGCTACAGCAATTGGATCCCGAAGCGTCGAACCAGCAACGCAAACAGCCAGAAGCACGCCACCGTGATCAGCACGCAGGCCAGCAGGGTCGGCCAGAAGCCGAGGCGTGGCAGCAGGACCGGGAAGGCCAGGAACATCGGCAGCGTCGGCACCACGTACCAGAACGTGTACCAGGCGTGGTTGGCGATCTTCGCCTGTGGTTGGCGCTCGACGTACAGCCAGATCAGCGCCAGCACGGTGACCAGCGGCAGCGCGGCGAACAGGCCGCCGAGGCGATCGCTGCGTTTGGCGACTTCGGAGACGAGCACCACCACGGCGGCGGTGATCAGGTATTTGGTGACAAGCCAGAGCATTGGATGATTTCCTGAAGCGATGCGATCAGCTGCGCAGCGTGCGGCCGTAGGCATGCACTTCGTCCACCAGCACCTTGACGTGTTCCGGGTGCACTTCCGGGGTGATGCCGTGGCCGAGATTGAACACGTGGCCGGGGTGGTTGCCGTAGCTGTCGAGCACGGCGCGGGCTTCGCGGCGGATCACCTCGGGGCTGGCACGCAGGATGGCCGGGTCGAGATTGCCCTGCAGCGCGACCTTGCCGGCGACGGCGCGACGGGCATCGGCCAGGTCGATGGTCCAGTCCACGCCGAGCGCGGCGCAGCCGCTGTCGGCCATCTCGGCCAGGTGCGCGCCGGCGCCCTTGGAGAACAGGATCACCGGCAGTTCGTGCGCGATCGCGTCAGCTTTGACCGCGGCAACGATCTGCGCCATGTAGCGCAACGAGAATTCGCGGAACGGCGCCGGGCCGAGCAGGCCGCCCCAGGTGTCGAAGATCATCAGTGCCTGCGCGCCGGCAGCGGCCTGGGCGAGCAGGTAGGCGGTGACGGACTGGGCCAGCGTGTCGAGCAACTGGTGGGCGAGCTTGGGCTGGTTCCAGCACATCGCCTTGAGCGTGGCGAAATCCTTCGAGCCATGGCCTTCGACCATGTAGCAGGCCAGCGTCCACGGGCTGCCGGAGAAACCGATCAGCGGCACGCGGCCGTGCAGCTCCCGGCGGATCAGTCGCACCGCGTCCATCACGTAGCGCAGTTCGCCATCCATGTCGGGCACGGCAAGTTTCGCGATGTCGGCCGCCGTGCGTACCGGATGCGCGAACTGCGGGCCTTCGCCCTGCGCGAACGACAGGCCCAGGCCCATCGCGTCGGGGATGGTGAGAATGTCGGAAAACAGGATCGCGGCGTCGAGCTCGAAGCGTTCCAGCGGCTGCAGGGTGACTTCGCAGGCGTACTCGGGGTTCTGCGCCAGCCCCATGAAGCTGCCGGCGCGCTCGCGGGTGGCACGGTATTCGGGCAGGTAGCGGCCGGCCTGGCGCATCACCCAGATCGGCGTGGTGTCGGTCGGTTCGCGGCGCAGGGCGCGCAGGAAGCGGTCGTTCTGCAGCACATCATTCATTTCGTTCAACGTCCGTACGGGCCTTCCAGCCCCTGGGCAAACATCAGGCGGTAGCCGCGCTTGAGCTGGGCATCGCGGGCTTTCTCGAAGGCGGCAATCGCCTCGTCGCGCTCCAGGTACTGCTCGCGCTTCATGCTGGCGCGACCGCCCTGGATGCCGGATTCGCGGTACAGCGTCCAGCCACCGAGCAGGTCCTGCTCCAGCGTGATCTGGACGTAGCGTGGTGCCTCGGCGCTGCCGGGCACGGTTTGCAGATAGAGGCGCATGGGTTCCAGGGATGGAGCACGGCGGACAGCACAGTTTATAGGATTTGCGCCTGCGCACCCCGGCCGCGCGGTTTGTCCGTGTGCAGAAGCCCGGGCGATGCTCTTGCGAATCCCGAATCCCGCGAGAACAGCACCGCCCGCTCGCGGCTCCTACAGGACGGTGAGTACGTCGGTCTCGCTTACCCCACTGACGATTTCGGCCTGGCCGATGCCGCGCCACAGGATCAGCCGCAGCGTGCCGGCGGTGTTCTTCTTGTCAAGTCGCATCAGCGCCAGCAGTTGCTGCGGATCCATGCCGGGCGGAATCGTCACGGGCAGGCCGAGGGTTTCCAGCAGGCGTTGCAGGCGGCTGGTGGCGGCGGCGTCACTCATGCCCAGTCGTTCTGACAGGCGTGCCGCCAGCAACATGCCGACCGCCACACCCTCGCCGTGCAGCAAGGTGGTGTAGTGGCCGGCGGTTTCCAGCGCGTGGCCGAAGCTGTGGCCGAAGTTGAGCAGGGCACGTTCGCCCTGTTCGGTTTCGTCGCGGGCGACCACGCCGGCCTTGTACTGCACCTTGCGCGCGATCGCTTCCTGTACGACGACCGGTTCGCGCGCGGCGATTGCCTCGGCATGGCGTTCCAGCCAGGTGAAGAATGGCTCGTCGCCGATTGCCGCGCCCTTGATCACTTCGGCCAGACCGGCGCGGTATTCGCGGTCGGGCAGGGTGTCCAGGGTATCGATGTCGGCGATCACCGCGCGTGGCTGATGAAAGGCACCGGCGAGGTTCTTGCCGACCGGCAGGTTGACCCCGGTCTTGCCGCCGACCGAGGAGTCGACCATCGCCAGCAAGGTGGTCGGCATCTGGATGAAGTCGATGCCGCGCATCCAGCAGGCGGCGCTGAAACCGGCGAGGTCGCCGACCACGCCGCCGCCCAGCGCGATCACACAGGCATCGCGGGTGGCACCGAGCTGGCCCAGTGCCTCCAGCGCGCGGCCGACGTTGGCAAAGGTCTTGTGCGCCTCGCCATCGTCGAGCAGGAACGACGACCAGTGCAGACCGTCCAGTCCCGCCTCGATGCGCGGCAGGTACAGCGGCGCCACCGTGGTATTGCTGAGCACCAGCGCATGTCGGCCGCGCAGCCGCGCGCGCCAGCGGGCGTGATCGCCGAGCAGGCCGCTGCCGATCCAGACCGGATAGCTGCGCTGGCCGAGCGCGACATGGATGTGCTGGATTGCCGACGGGTTCATGCGTGCTGCCTGGATGGTGCGGATGGACGTTGCCAGTGCTGGTCGATCAGTGCGATGCAACGCTCGCTGGCGCTGGCGACGCTGCCGTGTTCGCCGGGAATGGCGAGGTCGGCCAGCTCGCGATAGAGCGGTTCGCGTACCTCGGCCATCGCCTGCAGCCGTTCGCGCCGATCGGGCACGTCCAGCAGCGGGCGACGATGATCGCGTTCGAGCCGTTCGAGCTGCTGTGCAATGGTGGTCTGCAACCAGATCACGTAGCCGCGCTCGCCCAGGTGTGTTCGATTGCATTCGGCCAGCACGGCGCCCGCGCCGGTGGCCAGCAATACGCCGGAGCGCCGGCTGATTTCCTCCAGCAGCGTGCTTTCGCGCTGGCGGAATCCCGCTTCGCCCTCGACTTCGAAAACCGTGCTCACGTCGACGCCGCAATGACGTTCGATCTCCTGGTCGAGATCGATGAAGAACAGGCCATAATGCGTGGCAAGCCGTCGCCCGATCGAGGTCTTGCCGGCGCCGGTCGGACCGATGATGAACAGGTTGTGCGACGGATTCATGGCTGAATGCTAGCAGGGCCGATCGGCCTGATTCGATGGGGCAACGTTGACCAGCCTCTCGCATCCGGACGGCGCGATCAGCTTGCTCCAGTCAGTTACGACGAACAGCGAGGAGGATAGTGGTGAGCGAACGTATCCTGTTGGCCGGATGCGGTGACCTGGGCGAACGCGTGGCGCAGCGGCTGCTCGCCGATGGCGCTGAAGTCTGGGCGCTGCGGCGGCATCCACCGGCACGCGGCACGGCGGGCATCCACTGGTTGCGCGGTGACCTGACCGACCCCGCCAGCCTGGGTGAATTGCCCGCAGGCATCACCGACGTGATCTATTTGCCGGCGCCCGACGTGCGCGACAAGGCAAGTTATCGGGCAGTGTACGTGGATGGCTTGCGCCACCTGCTGGAAGCGCTCGACCGCCGTCAGCTGCGGCGGTTGCTGTTTGTTTCATCCAGCGCGGTCCATGGCGAACATGATGGCGACTGGGTCGACGAGGCCACGCCCGTCGCTCCGCTAGGTTTCAATGGCGCGGTGCTGCACGAGGCCGAGCAATGGCTGGCGGAACAGCCGCTGCGTTCCGTCGTGTTGCGACTGGCCGGTTTGTACGGGCCGGGCCGGTTGCAATTGATCGAACGCCTGCGCACGGGGCAGTTGCGGGTGCCGCGCGAAGCGCCGCACTGGGCCAACCGGATCCATGTCGACGACGCCGCGGCAGCAATCGTGCATTTGCTGCAACTGGCCGACCCGTTGCCGCTTTACCTGGGCGTCGACGACACGCCGATGCCGCTGGACGAGCTGTACGATTTCCTGGCCGCGCTGACCGATGCGCCGCTGCCCGGCGAAGGGCCCCCACCGGTCGGCGTCGGCAGCAAGCGGCTCAGCAACGCCCGCTTGCGGGCCAGTGGCTGGGCGCCGCAATGGCCCGATTCGCGCGAAGGTCATGCCGCGCTGTTCGACAACTGATACCCACGGAGAAGCGTCATGGCGAGAACCATTCCACACCATCAGGTCAGCACCAGCAACGAGATTCCCGGTTGCCGCATCGTCCGTTCCTTCGGCATCGTGCGTGGCATCACCGTGCGTTCGCGCAGCGTGGTGGGCAACCTCGGCGCCGCGTTGCAGACCATCGTCGGCGGCAACATCTCGATCTATACCGAGCTGTGCGAGAAGGCGCGGGAGGAAGCCTTCGAACTGATGCTGCAGCATGCCGCGGCCTTGGGCGCGAACGGCGTGGTGGCGATGCGCTATGACGCAAACGAAGTGGCGCAGGGCGTCACCGAAGTGCTGGCCTATGGCACGGCGGTGCAGGTGGAGGCGTCAACGTAGCGTGATTTTGCACTGCGGCTTGTGGCTTTCGACAACCGCGGTCCAGACTGCAGTTTCGGGTCGGGGGAAGCGCAGCGTGCCGCTTGCACGAGTTCAATGGAGAGATGCCATGTCCGTAGCCAAGGTCATCGAAATCAATGCTTCGTCCGCCAAGGGTGTGGAAGACGCCGTGCAACACGGTCTGAAGAAGGCCGCCGAGTCGGTGAAGAACATCAAGGGCGCCTGGGTCAACGAGATCAAGGTGGTCACCGGCGACGACGGCACGGTGACCGAGTGGCGGGTCAACATGAAGGTCAACTTCGTGGTTGATTGATGAGGCGGAGAGCGGGGAACAGCGAACGGGGAACAAAACCGGAACCAGGGATCGCGGCAGCGCGATGCGTTTCCCGTTTCCCGTTCCCCGCGTCACCCGTGACTGAGGCCGGTCACGTGACGATCGTCGTCGTATTCCACGCAGGTATCCGACAGCGCCGGCAAGGTGGCCAGAGCGTGTCGACTCAGGCGCTCGAAGTGGGCGAGAAACCGCTCCATCGCCTCGGCGTCCATGGCCAGTGGTGCGTGGCGCGCCAGCAGCTCCTGTTCCTGTTCGCCACGCCAACGCCGCACGATCTCCCAGCCTGGCGCCTGCAGCACGATCAAGGCGTCGAACTTGCGCCATAGCGGCTGATAGCCGCGCAACTGTTTGTTGACCCAGTGCCGCCAGCTGCCGTCGGTGTCCTCGGTGCGCTCCAGTTCGTTGACCGGCCTGGCCAGGGCGGCCTGCAACTGCGGCCGGATGCCCAGCGCCCAGCCTTCCACGATCACCAGCTCCGGCGGCCTGACGATGCGCGGCCAGCGCGATGGCGGAAAGCGGGTATCGCGCCCCTTGTCGAAGCGCGGATGCAACACGGGCAATCGCTCCGAGGCATGCGGCAAGGCGGCCAGCACCGACATCAGCAATTCAATCTCGTGGGTGCCGGGCACGCCGCGCGTGCGCAGCAGCGGATGGACTTCACGCGCCAGTGCCTCGCGCTCGCTGCGGGCGTAGTAGAAGTCGTCCAGCGAGAGCACTTCGGTGGCCCAGCCACGTGCTTCGGCCTGTACCTTCATCACCCGCGCGAGCGTGCTCTTGCCGCTGCCCTGCAGGCCGGAGAGCCCGAGGATATATGTCCGGCGCGAGCGCGCGATGCGCCCTGCGTACTGGTCGAGCAGATGGCCGGCGAGGGCTTCATTGTGCAGGTCGGCGATGGACGTCATCCGCAAGACACCTTGGTTCCCGGAGCTACTCCCGCCATCGGCAGGCGGTGATCGGGCAGTATCCCCCAAACGGGTGCCTCCCCACCCCCTTCACGCGGAGCAGGGCAGGATGGCGCCGCCATCCGGGCTGGAGAGCTATTGGGGGGCTGGGACATTGCACTATCATTGCTCAGGTTCATCCGCACCATGATGGCGCGTGTCGGCCACGATGCAAAAGGAAAGTTTCAAACATCATGCTCAAACCCGAGATCCTGGACACCTTTCTGCGCTTGCTGGACGAGGCCAAGGCCAGTGGCGACCGCGAGCCGACGGCGATGAACCTTTCCACGGTCGACGCTTCCGGCCGCGTCGCCTCGCGCATCGTGCTGCTCAAGGGTGCCGACGAGCGCGGATTCCGCTTCTACACCAATTACCAGAGCGACAAGGGCGGCCAGCTCGAGGCGCATCCGCAGGTGGCGTTGTGCTTCCACTGGAAGCAGCTGCGCGAGGGCGTGCAGGTGCGCGTGGAGGGCGCGGCGCGGAAGCTGCAGGACGAGGAGTCCGATGCGTATTTCGCCAGCCGCCCGCGCGGCAGCCAGATCGGCGCCTGGGCCTCGCTGCAGTCGCAGACCTTGCCTGATCGCGAGACTTTCGAGCAGCGCGTGGCGCGCTTCGAGCAACAGTTCGAGGGGCACGAGGTCACCCGGCCGCCGCACTGGGGCGGCTTCGTGGTCGAGCCGGACGCGCTGGAGTTCTGGTACGGCGCCGAGTTCCGCCTGCACGAGCGGGTGCGCTGGGATCGTCACGGCCAGACCTGGACCAGTCGGCTGCTCTATCCGTGAGCCGGTCGCTGCCTGCCCAGCACGTGGCGCAGGACCGCTTCGTCGTGCACACCCGCGGACGCGGCTTCAATGACATCACCGCGCAGGTGGCCGATGCGCTGGCCAGCAGCCACGTGCAACTCGGCATCGCGAATGTGTTCACCGCGCATACCAGCTGTTCCCTGCTGCTCGGCGAGAACGCCGATCCGGCGGTGGGTAGGGACCTGGAGCGCTGGTTTGCCCGCGCAGTAGCCGACGGCGATCCGATCTTCGAACACGATGAGGAAGGCCCCGACGACATGCCGGCGCATATCCGCTCGATCCTCACCGGCGTCAGCCTGGTGGTGCCGGTACACGGCGGCAAGCTGCTGCTGGGAACCTGGCAAGGCATCTATCTGTGGGAACACCGGCTCGACCCGCACCAGCGCAGGGTGACGGTGACCGTGCTGGGGCATTGATGGATCGCCACGTGTCCGACCACTACCCGCAGCGCATCGTCTGCCTGACGGAAGAACCCACCGAGGTGCTCTACGCGCTGGGCGAGGAACACCGCATCGTCGGCATCTCCGGCTTCACCGTGCGACCGCCGCGGGCGCGCAGGGAGAAGCCCAAGGTATCGGCCTTCACCAGCGCCAAGGTCGGCGAAATCCTGAAACTGGAACCTGACCTGGCAATCGGTTTCTCCGATATCCAGGCGGACATCGCGCGCGAGCTGATCAAGTGCGGCGTGGAGGTGTGGGTCAGCAACCATCGCAGCGTCGACGGCATCCTGGCCTACATCCGGCGGCTGGGCGCGATGGTCGGCGCACATGAAAAGGCCGAGGCGTACGCGAAACGCGCCGAGCGGCACATTGCCGACATCCGCGCCGCCGTGGTGCAACTGCCGCGGCGGCCGAAAGTGTATTTCGAGGAATGGGACGAGCCGATCATCACCGGCATCCGCTGGGTCGCCGAAATCATCGGACTCGCCGGCGGCGACGACTGTTTCCCCGAACTGGCCCGCGAGCCGCTGGCGAAACAGCGCATCCTGCCCAACGGCGACGAAGTGGTGCGGCGCGCGCCGGACATCATCCTCGGCTCATGGTGCGGCAAGCGTTTCCGGCCGGAGAAAGTGGCGGCGCGGCCGGGCTGGGACACCATCCCCGCGGTGCGCAACGGCGACCTGTACGAGATCAAGTCGCCGATCATCCTGCAGCCGGGGCCGGCGGCGTTGTTCGACGGGCTGGATGCGATCCACCGGATCATCGCGGAGTGGGCGCTGCGCTGAGCTTTTTGTTGCTGAGAAAGCGGGTGCAGTCGCGGTGGTTTCACCCGGCTTTGATGGCTTGAAGTGCAGAGCTTTCACCCTCCTGCGGAGGGCGAGGTACTTCTCTTTTGCTTGTCCAAAAGAGAAGTACCCAAGAGAAAATGACCCCCCGCTTCCGCGCCTTGCGGACATCCTGTCCGCAAGGTTCGCGTGCGGGTTGCGGGGTTTGTCGACAGCCCATCCATGGGCTGACGCCAAACTGGCCGGCATCCATGCCGGCCACCCTGCGGGCTTTCCTCCACCCGCCCGCCGCTGCAGAGGGGCCCCGGGTAGAGCAACGCGCATCCTGCGCGTACTTTTCAGAACAGCCAGGTCAAGAGCGATGCAACAGCGGAGCGACGGCGTCGCTGTTGCTTTTCAGCTTCATCACCGAGTGCGGGCCACGATGGCCCGCTGCTCTACCGGGGTCCCTTGTGCGGCGGTGAGACGGGGTCGACAGGCTGCGCAGCGGGCATCGACATGGATGTCGATGCCTTTTCGCCAGGGCAGGATGCCCTGTCGAAAAGCCCGGCCCCGGCTCACGGACTTGGCGGGCAGGCGAGGGCATGGATGCCCGAGTTGAGGCAACGCAGGAGCGGTTGCCCGATGCCCGGCAAGCGCCAAGCGGGGTGGCCTTTCTCTTTGGTTAGCTTTCTCTTTGGCCACGCAAAGAGAAAGTAACTCGGCCTCCGCAGGAGGTCGAAAGCTCTTGCTTTTGATCAGGCATCACACGACAAAAGCCTCGCGACCGAAGTCGCTCCCACTACGGCAGGAAACTCAGGCCCCCAACGCCAACCGCGCCCCCAGATCAAGCAGCGGCGCGGCGATCAGCAGCCGCGCCAGCAGCAGCACAATCATTACGACCATCGGCCCGAAGTCGATCTGGCCGGCGACCAGCTTGCCGCGCAATGGGCGCAACAGCGGCGCGACCAGGACGCTCGCCAGTTTCAGCAGCGGGTGGCGCTGGTCGACCGAGAACATGCTCAGCAGCGACCAGCCGAAGATCAGCACCAGATAGAACAGCAGGGCGAAATCGAGCAGTTCGGCCAGCGACAGCACGAGCAGGCCCAGCGGGTGCGCATCACGCCGAGAAGGGCGAACAGCAGCACGCGCTTGAGCAGCATCGCCAGCCACGCCAGCAGCAGGGCAGACAGGTTGATCCGGCGCCAGTTCGGCAGCACTCGCCGGATCGGCGCCAGCACCGGATTGGTGTAGCGGTAGATGAGTTGGCTGAGCGGGTTGTGGAAGTCGGCCCGGCAGGCCTCGGCGGCCACGCGCAACAGCAGCAGGGTGACCGCGGCTTCGAAGGCCAGCTCGATCAGCATGGACACGGCATTCAGCAGGTAGCTCATGACAGCTGGTCCAATTCGGCGGCCAGTTCCACCCCGCGGCGGGTGGCGGCATCGACGGCGCGGGCCACGATGCGCGGCAGGCCGTCGGCGGCGAAGCTCTCCAGCGCGGCCTGGGTGGTGCCGTGGGGCGAGGTGACGCGCTGGCGCAGCACGGCCGGATCCTCGCCACCTTCGACCAGCATGCGGCCGGCGCCAAGGCAGGTCTGCGCAGCCAGCGCGCGCGCGGTATCGCGGGGCAGCCCCTGCGCCACGGCGGCCGCCTCCAGCGCTTCCACCATGGCGAAGAAATAGGCGGGGCCGGAGCCGGAGATGGCCGTGACGGTATCCATCAGCGCCTCGTCATCGATCCAGCGGGTGATGCCGGCGGCATCGAGGATGTGCTGTGCCTGCGCCTTCTGTGCCGGACTGACCCGGTTGTTGGCGCACAGGCCGGTGGCGCCGGCGCCGATCAATGCCGGCGTGTTGGGCATGCAGCGCACGATCGGCAGGCCGTTGCCGAACCAGCGTTCCAGCTGGTCGAGCCGTACGCCGGCGGCGATCGAGATCAGCAGCGGACGGTTGCGCTGGAGCGTCTCGCGCAGCTCGATGTGGATCGCCGGCATGATCTGCGGCTTCACGGCCAGCACGATCACCTCGGCTTCCGCCACGGCAAGCCGGTTCTCGGCATAGCAGGCAATGCCGAACTCGCGCCCCAGTGTCTGGCGCGCTTCCGCCAGCGGCTCGGCCACGCTGATCGTGGCCGGCGCCACGCCGGTCTTCAGCAGGCCGCCGATCAGGCTGCGCGCCATGTTGCCGCCGCCGATGAAGGCAAGTCGTGTCATGCAGGGCTCCTTAGAGAGTCATCCAGACCGCGTACCTTACCGGAGCGGGCGCGGTCCCGGCCGATTCCGCTCGCGGGAGCTGCCCGGTCGGGACTGGCATCGGGACGGCGGTGAGCCTCGGGCCGCGCGTTTTTCGACAGGGTGCCCAAACCGGGTCGACACTTTGCACCACGACGACTGGAAAGACTGGCCGCACAGCCGCTTGCGCGAGTAGTATCGGCCCGGCTACAGGGGATTCGGGTCGTTCCTCCGGAGGTGCTGGCGCCTTGCAACAGGCGTTTCGGCGCACCACGTCCGGGAGTGATCCGCGGTCCGGGTTGTGGCACACGAATTCATGCCATCCAGACGATCGGTTTAGGGGAAACGACTTCATGGACATTGCCGAACTGCTTGCCTTCTCGGTAAAGAACAAGGCCTCGGACCTGCATCTGTCCGCCGGCTTGCCGCCGATGATCCGCGTTGATGGCGATGTCCGCCGCATCAACATTCCGGCGCTTGAACACAAGCAGGTGCACTCGCTGATCTACGACATCATGTCGGACAAGCAGCGGCGCGATTACGAAGAGTTCTACGAAACCGACTTCTCGTTCGAGATACCCGGACTGGCCCGCTTCCGCGTCAACGCATTCAATCAGAACCGTGGCGCCGGCGCGGTGTTCCGTACCATTCCGTCCGAAGTGCTGACCCTGGAAGACCTCGGTTGCCCGCGCGTGTTCAAGGAACTGATCGAGCAGCCGCAGGGCCTGATCCTGGTGACCGGGCCGACCGGCTCGGGCAAGTCGACCACGCTGGCAGCGATGGTCGACCACATCAACAAGAACGAATACGGGCACATGCTCTCGGTCGAGGACCCGATCGAGTTCGTGCACACGTCGCAAAAATGCCTGATCAACCAGCGCGAAGTGCATCGCGATACGCTGGGCTTCAACGAAGCCTTGCGCTCGGCGTTGCGCGAGGATCCGGACTACATCCTGGTCGGCGAGTTGCGCGACCTGGAGACCATCCGCCTGGCGCTGACCGCCGCGGAAACCGGCCACCTGGTGTTCGCCACCGTGCATACCAGCTCGGCGGCCAAGACCATCGACCGCATCATCGACGTGTTCCCCGCCGGCGAGAAGCCGATGGTGCGCTCGATGTTGTCCGAGTCGCTGCGCGCGGTCATTTCGCAGTCGCTGCTGAAGAAGGTCGGTGGCGGCCGCATCGCGGCGCACGAGATCATGGTCGGCATCCCGGCGATCCGCAACCTGATCCGCGAGGACAAGGTGGCGCAGATGTATTCGTCGATCCAGACCGGCCAGCAGTTCGGCATGCAGACGCTGGACCAGTGCCTGCAGGACCTGGTCAAGCGCGGCCTGGTGACCCGTCAGGAGGCCTCGACGTACGCCAAGAACAAGGACAGCTTCAAGTGAAGCAGGGATTCGGGATTCGGGTGACCAGCCTTCGGCTGTTGAAAACCGGGATTGGCGATCGCCAGCGCCCGGCCCCGGTTCCCGACGGCGGTTTTTTGACGAATCCCGAATCCCCAATCTCGAATCCCTGAGGTAAAGCCATGAGCGACTTTGATTTCACCTCCTTCCTGAAGCTGATGGTGCACAAGAAGGCGTCGGACTTGTTCATCACCGCCGGCGTGGCGCCGTCGATGAAGGTGCAGGGGCGCATCGTGCAGATCACGCAGAGCCCGCTCAGCGTGCAGCAGTCGCGCGACATGGTGCTCAACGTGATGACGCCGAGCCAGCGCGAGGAGTTCGAGAAGACCCACGAGTGCCAGTTCGCGATTTCCGCGCAGGGCGTGGGCCGCTTCCGCGTGTCGTGCTTCTACCAGCGCAACTGCGTCGGCATGGTGCTGCGCCGGATCGAGTCGAAGATCCCGACGATCGAGGAGCTGACGCTGCCGCCGGTGCTCAAGCAGCTGGCGATGACCAAGCGCGGCATCATCGTTTTTGTCGGTGCCACCGGTTCGGGCAAGTCGACCTCGCTGGCAGCGATGATCGGCTACCGCAACCTGAACTCGACCGGCCACATCATCACCATCGAGGATCCGATCGAATACGTGCACAAGCACGAAGGTTGCATCATCACCCAGCGTGAAGTCGGCATCGATACCGACAGCTGGGACAACGCGCTGAAGAACACGCTGCGTCAGGCGCCGGACGTGATCATGATTGGCGAGGTGCGCACGCGCGAAGGCATGGATCACGCGATTGCGTTCGCCGAAACCGGCCACCTGGTGCTGTGCACCCTGCACGCGAACAATGCGAACCAGGCGATGGATCGCATCCTGCATTTCTTCCCGGAAGACCGTCGCCAGCAGTTGTTGATGGATCTGTCTTTGAACCTGAAGGGCATCGTGGCGCAGATGCTGATTCCCACTCCGGACGGCAAGGCCCGCCGCGTGGCGGTGGAAGTGCTGCTGGGTACGCCGCTGGTGCAGGATTACATTCGCCAGGGCGAGATCCACAAGCTGAAGGAGGTCATGAAGGAATCCACCCTGCTTGGCATGAAGACGTTCGACCAGAGCCTGGTCGAGCTTTACCACGCCGGCGAGATCAGCTACGAAGATGCCTTGCGCTACGCGGACAGCTCCAACGAGGTGCGCCTGCGCATCAAGCTGGCGCAGGGCGGCGATGCGCATACGCTGTCGCAGGGCCTGGACGGGGTGGAACTGGAGGAGACGCGCGACTCTAACAACCTCGGCGGCGCCAACTTCCTCAATCGCTGAAATCATCGCAGGATGAAGGAAAAGGCGCCCGGGAGGGCGCCTTTTCCGTTTCAACTGGCAGCATGGCTGCCGTCAGACGTGATGACCTTCCGCCGAATTACTTCTCGGCCATGCCGACGGTCAGGCCGCTGGCATCGACGCTCTTGACGCCTTTGACGCCCTTGGCGATGCGTTCGGCGGCGGCTTTTTCCGCCGCGCTCGTCACCGTGCCGCTCAAGGTCACCACGCCATCGCTGGTCGTCACCGAGATGTCTGTCGCCGAGACGCCCTTGGTGGTGCCGAACTCGGACTTCACCTTGGTGGTGATCCATGCATCGGCGGCCTTGTCGGGAACCGTCTGGTTGTCCGACGCCTTCTGCATGAAGCCAGCGCTGCCCTGCGCCATGACCTGGCCGAACGGGATGGCCGCGAAGCCGAACATCATGGCCGTGGCATAAAGGCTGGTGCGGATCTTGGAGTTTCGCATGTCGGTCTCCCTCACTGGGTGAAAGGGCCTGCCGGCGGCAGGCGGGGATGCCTTGAAAGTGGCTTCCGTGGAGACATGGCACCAGCCCGGGAGTGAAGGGCGTGTCGGCGCGGCGCGGCGTCGTTCAGCCTTCGATCACCGACGCAAACGCGGCGTCATGGAGATGTTCAATCGGCGCAGGGCACAAAAAAGCCGAGGCGCGATCGCGCCCCGGCTTCTGGCTGGCTTGAGCCTTTACTTGAGCAGGGTCTGGCTGGTGATCACCATTCCGTTCTTGTCCACGTGCATTTCGGCGTCGATGCTGTCGATCCGCTCGGCCTGGGCCTTCATCGCGGCGAACTGTGCCTTCGAGCGGGCCAGTTCGTCGGCAGCGGCGGTGGCATTGCCGTTGTCGTCCATCGACGGCTCGTCGCTCTTGCCGAGCGTCGCCGTGGCGGCGGCCAGTGTGTCCAGCTTCTGCTCCATCAGTTGCAGCCAGTTGACGTACATCGCGCCGCTGATGTGCATGCGCGTCATCTGGCCTGCGTCGCCGCCGGGATCTTTCAAGGTGTCCGTCAGGTGGCTGTCCTCGCCTGCGCCGACGCCGAGCGCCAGCGCCTTTTCGCTCATCGCAACCCATGCGGGTTGCCCCAGCATGCTGACCATGTCCTGCGGCAGCGGCTGCGGCTTGCCGTCACGGCCGGGTTTCACCTGGGCCAATGCGGGGACCATCATCTGACCCATGGCCAGCAGTCCTTCGGGGTTGCTGGTGCCAAGCACCACGCGCCCGGTGAACGAGGGCATGGCGGAGTCCTTGCCGGAAGTCAGCGAATCCAGCGCGATGCGCAGCCCGAGCATGTCGCCGAACGGCGGAATCGCTGCCTTCTGCATGGCCGGGCCCAACTTGGCGAAGCTGTCGTTGAGATCGGTCAGCGAGGCGCAGGTGAACGGCTTGGCCGCCACCGCATCGGCCTGGGCCATCCAGAACGTGCGCAGGCTGGCGATCGGCAGCGCGAAGCTGACATCGAACGGCGCGGCGCCGCTCTTGCCCAGACCCGGCAATTCGACCTTCAGGCCGGCGAAAGCCTGGCTGATGTCGTCGGCCAGGGCAATGTCGACGCGGGCGTCCTGGTGCTTCACGTCGAGCTTCGTGTAGCCGAAGCTGACGCGTGGAACCCGCGCGGCAATGCGGGCCGCATCCGTGCTGCAGCTGGGCGACGTCTGCAACTGGGTGGCCACCGGTTCGCCGGTCTTCGCCGAGACGGCCTGGGCGCGTGCCTTCTGGATCGCCTCCATCAGCGGATCCTTGCCGCTCACCGCCAACGGCAGTGCGCGGGTGAGATCGAGTTCGCCGACCAGCCACTTCCGGTAGCCCTTGTCCTTGGCCAGGGTGGCCAGACGACCATCGTCCTGCAGGTTCTTCTGCGGCCGGTCCAGACCGAGCGCCTGGCGCAACAGCGCCGGCGATGCATCGCTGGGCAACAGTGCGGCCACGGCCTGCTTGCCGACGGTGGCCAGGATCATCTGCGTGCCCGAGGCCACGGAGATGAAGCGGCGGTAGGCCTGCTTGTCGATGCTGGTCACTTCCAGCTTCTTGCCGTAGGCGGTTTCCAGCCGGCCGACGAAGGCATCGAACGCAGCGGTGTCACTCAGTTCGATGCGCGCGACCGGGGCGAGCCCGAGGCCGTAGAACGCGGAATAACCCTTGAGGTTGATGCCTGCGCCCTGGGCGAAGCTCTCGATCGTCTTGCCCTTGAACTCGGCACGCAGCGCACGCAGCAGGCGCGCCCCTTCCGGGTCCTTCGCGGCCAGCTTGTCGGCGGCGGCATCGAGTTGCGCCAGCTGCGACGGCAGTTGCGCATCGGCCTGCGCGAGCAGGGCGCCACGGGTGCTGTCGTCCATGGTGTCGAGATTGGCGATCACGTATGGCGTGTCTGCCGGCACGTAAGCCAGTGGTGCGTCCTTGTCCTTGTGCCCGCAGGCCGCCAGCATGATGCCGGCGAAGCCCAGCGCGATGTATCGCGTCGTCGATCGCATGGTGGTCCCCAGTGTGGTGAATGATGCGTCGGCCATTATGCCCGCTTGTCCCGGGCGTTGCTGCAGTGCCGTAGTCCGTCCGTTCAGCGCGCCAGCACTTCGTTCAGCACGGCCATGCGCACGAACACGCCATTGCCGACCTGCTCCAGGATGCGCGACTGCGCACCGTCGGCCACGTCCGAGGCAATTTCGATACCGCGATTGATCGGGCCGGGATGCATCACCAGGCAAGCGGGCGCGGCCCGCGCCAGACGCCGGCGGTCCAGCCCGTAGTGGGCGAAATAGGCCGCCTCGTCGGGCAGCTCGATGTCGACCATGCGCTCCTTCTGCAGGCGCAGCATGATGACTGCGTCGGCGCCTTCGATGGCCTCGTCGAAATCGGCATGACGCGTGCCCAGCGGGACTTCTTCCAGCGTCGGCATCAGTTCGGTCGGTCCGCACAGGCGAATCTGCTTCACGCCGAGTGCGGTGAAGGCGTTGATGTCCGAGCGTGCCACCCGCGAGTGCCTGATGTCGCCGCAGATGACGATGCGCAGGTTCTCGAAATCCGGCCGGTGCTGGCGGATGGTCAGCGCGTCCAGCAGGCCTTGCGTGGGGTGTGCCCGGTTACCATCGCCGGCATTGATCACCGACACTCCGCTCATGGCGTGGCGCACCAGTTCGTCCGGCGTGCCGGACTGTTTGTGGCGCACGACGATCGCGTCCAGATGCATCGCCTCCAGCGTGTGCAGGGTGTCGAACAATTCCTCGCCCTTGCTGGTGGAGGACAGGCCGAGGTCGAAGTTGATCACGTCCGCGCCCAGCCGCCGTGCGGCCAGCTCGAACGAGGTGCGGGTGCGCGTGGACGGTTCGAAGAACAGGTTCAGCACGGTGCGGCCGGCCAGCATGTCGAGCTTGCGAGTGCCGTGGGCGCAGGCGTCACGCAGCGCTTCGGCGCGATCGAGCAGGCGCTCGATGGTCTCGCGCGGGAGATTTTCCAGGGTGGTCAGGTGACGCAGGCGAGGACTCATGGCAGGCGGTCTGCAGGTGGGAAAGGGTTCAGTGATCGGAGCGGGTGACGCTGCCCACCGCGCCCGTGCCAAGCCAGCGCTCGAGCACGACCGCGGCGGCTTCGGCATCAATGGCGGCGGCATCGCGACGACGCTTCAGACCCAGCGCGCGGGCGCTGGCGAAACGCTGCGCGGCTTCCTGCGAGCTGTGGCGTTCGTCGACCAGAATCACGGGAAGCCCGTAGCGTTCCTGCAATTGCACCGCGAAGCGCCGCGCGCGCCGACTGGCTGCTTGCTCGGCGCCATCCAGGGTCAGCGGCAGGCCGACCACGAGGGTGTCCGGCTGCCACTCCCGGCGCAGCGCATCGAGCCGGTTCCAGTCGGGCGTGTCGTCATGCACGGCGAGCGTGGTCAGTGCGCGCGCGCTGGCGGTGAAGGTGTTGCCGATCGCCACGCCGGTGAGCTTGCTGCCGACATCGAAGCCGAAGGCGCAGCTCATGCGTGGCCCGCGTAGCCGGACAACTGGCGCGGATCGAATCCGACCAGGCCAGCCGCGGCGCTCCAGCGTTCCTCCAGCGGCGTGTCGAACACCACCCGGTCGCTGGCTTCGGCCGTCAACCAGGCATTCGCCATGATTTCCTGTTCCAGTTGCCCGGCCTCCCAGCCGGCATAGCCGAGCACCATGATGGCCTGGCGCGGGCCTTCACCGGCGGCCATCGCCACCAGGATGTCGCGTGAGGTGGTGACCGACCAATGGTCGTCGATGCGGTAGCTGGAGTCCCAGTTGCCAGGCTCGCGGTGCAGCACGAAGCCGCGCTCCTGCTGCACCGGGCCGCCGATCAGCACCGGCGCGTCGGCCAGTTCGCTGTCGGCGCACTCCAGTTTCATCTGCGCCAGCACGTCGCCGAAGCTGTATT
Organism: Rhodanobacter ginsengiterrae; assembly: GCF_050026815.1. Taxonomy (NCBI): domain Bacteria; kingdom Pseudomonadati; phylum Pseudomonadota; class Gammaproteobacteria; order Lysobacterales; family Rhodanobacteraceae; genus Rhodanobacter; species Rhodanobacter ginsengiterrae. Next base: position 85,568 of record NZ_JALBWO010000053.1, read on the forward strand.
CGGACAACTGGTTCACCAGCAGGCCGACCGCACCATCCTCATCGTGCTGGCACAGCAGGGCCACGCCGCGCGAGAACGGCGGCTCGGCCAGATTCGGCATGGCGATCAGGAAGTGTCCGGTGAGTGTCGATGGCTGCACGGCGGTCATGCACGCATTGTAAGCGCAGTGCGCGTCGTTCGCTTGCGCGGCAGTTCGTCGTATTCAGCGGGTCTGCAGGACGTTGTCGGGCTGGAAGCGCCAGGTGCGGGTAATGTTGAGCTGGTCGATGTGTTCGGCGCTTTTCGGGGCTGGCGGGAACGGAGCGGCCAGCCGCACGATGCGCTCGGCGGCGGCATCCAGCAACTTCTGGCCGGAGCTCTGGATGACCTCGATGCTCTTGATGCTGCCATCGAGGTTGAGCACCACGGTGAGCAGCACGTCGCCGTGCAGCCCCTGGCGGCGGGCTTCTTCGGGATAGTTCAGATTGCCGACCCGTTCGACGCGGTCGGACCAGCCGCGCATGTAGGCGGCATAGGCGTATTCGCGGGTACTCGCGGTGAGGTATTTCACTTTCGGTCGCTTGGCGTAGTCGACCTTCTTCTTGCGCAGTTCGGCGGCCAGCTGGGCAATCGCTTCGCGGCGCTTCAGTTCCTCGGCCGTCGGGGTTTGCTGCTGCGGATCCACCTGGCTACGCGCGGTGTCGCTGGCGACCTCGAAGTCGCTGGCGCGGCTGGTGGTGACCATGCGGGTCGGCGTGGCCTCGCGTGGCTGCGGCGTGGTCGCATCGACCGGTTGCGCGGCAATGCCGGGGTCGGGCTTGGGGATCGCGCCGGAAAACAGTTCCGACGGGCGCGCGGCACGATCGCTCCGGCCACCGCCGGTGTTGTTGGCCTGGGCCAGAAAGTCCGCCTTGTCCGGCGCCTGCCGATTGGCCACGTTGACCAGGGTGACGTCCAGCGTGGGCAGGCTGGGCGAGGGTTTCACGAAGTGGAAGGTGATGCCGAGCAACAGCACGCCATGCAGGAGCAGCGAGAACAGGAACGTGGCGCCGATCGGATCGGGTGGGGAGTTGACGGTGGCAGTGTGGCTCACGCGGCGCGGTTTCCGATGACATGCTGTTCGATGACGTCGAACAGCTGGCCGGCAATGTTAAGCCCGAACTGGGCGTCGAGTTCACGCACGCAGGTCGGGGATGTGACGTTGATCTCGGTCAGGTAGTCGCCGATCACGTCGAGCCCGACGAAAACCAGTCCGCGCCGGCGCAGTTCGGGCGCCACCTGCTCGACGATCCAGCGATCGCGATCGGACAGCGGGACGCCCTCGCCGCGACCGCCAGCGGCCAGGTTGCCGCGGAACTCGCTGCCCTGCGGGATGCGCGCCAGCGCGTAGGGAACCGGCTCGCCATCGATGACCAGGATGCGCTTGTCGCCTGCGGTGATCTCCGGGATGTATTTCTGCGCGATCGCGAACTGCTGCCCGCCGCCGTGGGTGTCGCCGCCCAGCAGGGTTTCCAGCATCGAGTTGAGGTTGCTGTCGCCAGCCCGGGCCCGGAAAATTCCGCGGCCGCCCATGCCGTCCAGTGGCTTGAGCACCACTTCGCCATGCTCGGCGGTGAACCGGCGCAGCTCGTCGGCATCGCGCGCGACCAGGGTGGGCGCGATGCATTGCATGAACTGCAGGGCAAACAGCTTCTCGTTGCAGTCGCGCAACGAACGCGGGTCGTTGATGACCGCGACGCCTCCGCGCTGAGCGGCTTCCAGCACCATCGTGTCGTAGATGAACTGCGCGTCGACCGGTGGATCCTTGCGCATCAGCACCACGTCGAGCTCGCGCAGGTCATGCCACCTGGCGTTGCCCAGGCGATGCCAGTGCTGCGGATCGTCATGCACCTGCAGCACCGCCGAGCGCGCCCATGGCTCGCCGTTGCGCAGCGCAAGGTCGCCCTGTTCGAGGTAATGCAGCGAATGGCCGCGGCGCTGCGCTTCCAGCAGCATGGCAAAGCTGCTGTCCTTGGCCACCTTGATTGCGCCGATGGGGTCCATCAGCACGCCGACCGAGAGGGTCATCGCGATTCTCCGTGAGGGGCAGTCCCGTGGGGGTGAGCGGGTCATCAGGCCGCTATACTAAGATGGAAGACCGGCCAGGCGGTCGAATTGCGTCGAGGCTGTCGTGAGTGGCCCGATGGTGCCACTATGGGTCACCTTGTGCGGTCGTCAGGCAGCACGGGTGATTACTGCTTGACAGTCTCGGCGGGCAGGCAGTAAACAGCAAAGCCATCGGATTCACCGTCCCAGAGCGGTTGCCGATGGCTCGATGAAGAATATTTTTGCATGCGCACCGTCCGGCATGGCTGTTGCATGACGTGGTGCCTATCCTGAGCTCGGGGCGGGCCGCAGGGGGAGTGAGTGAATTTGAACGTGAGTGCTAACGACTTGGCTGGTCTCAAGGTCATGGTGATCGATGACTCCAAGACCATCCGCCGCACGGCGGAAACCCTGCTCAAGAAAGAGGGTTGCGACGTGCTGACTGCCGTGGACGGATTCGAGGCCCTGGCCAAGATCTCCGACCAGAAGCCGGCGATCATCTTCGTCGACATCATGATGCCGCGACTGGATGGCTATCAGACCTGCGCGCTGATCAAGAACAATCCGCAGTTTCGCGCCACGCCGGTGATCATGCTGTCCTCCAAGGATGGTCTTTTCGACAAGGCGCGCGGGCGCATCGTGGGTGCCGAACAGTATCTGACCAAGCCGTTCACGCGGGACGAGCTGCTTGGTGCCATCCATCGCCATGTCAGTTCGGTAGCGAGCCACTGACTGCAGATTCTGAGGGGGACCTGTGGCCAATATTCTCATCATCGACGACTCGCCGACCGACGTTCGCGTGTTCACCACCCTGCTTGAGCGGGCGGGACACCAAGTGACGGCCGTCAGCGCGGCCGAGGACGGTATCGAGCGCGTGCGCGCCGATCTGCCCGACCTCGTCATCATGGACGTCATCATGCCCGGCATGAACGGGTTCCAGGCAACGCGCACGCTGACGCGCGACCCGAAGACCCAGAACGTGCCGATCGTGATGATCACCACCAAGTCGATGGAAACCGATCGGGTATGGGGCCTGCGCCAGGGGGCGCGTGCCTTCATCACCAAGCCGGTGAACGAAAAAGAGCTGCTGGCCTGCATCAACGAATTGTTGCCGAGCGAGAAATGAACCAATCCGTCAACCGCACTCCTTTCGAGATCCTTGCCCAGTACGAGCGACTGTCGCTGGCACACGCGTCGGACACGCAGGAGAAATTCGAGGCGCCCGGACTCTGGCGCGGGATCGGCTTCCGGGTGGGTTCGCGCCTGCTGGTCAGCAGCATCGACGAGATCAACGAGCTGCTGGCGGTGCCGGTGCTGACGCCGGTACCCGGTACCCAGCCATGGCTGCTCGGCGTGGCCAACGTGCGCGGCAACCTGGTGCCGGTGATCGACTTCGGTCGATTCCTGTTCGGCGACCGCACGCAACATACGGATCGCACCCGACTGCTGGTGGTACGCCAGGGCGGCGGCAATGTCGCGTTGCTGGTGGACGAAGTGTTCGGTCAGCGCACGGTGGACGAAGAGCAGCGGCGCGACGCCGGGCACGAAGAGGATCCGCGACTGACCCGCTTCGTTGACAGCCGGGTGGGCGAGCAGCAATTGGCGATTTTCAGCATGAACCGGCTGGTGCGTGCGCCGGATTTCCGCCAGGCCGCCGCCTGAGCAAGAACGGGCGGGAGCGGCATGGAGGGGCCGGCGCCGGGATGGGTCGGGAATTTGGGACAACATTCCCTGGCCGGTCTCCGCTGTGCGGGGTCGGCAACGTAAACAGTTAGACGGATGAGGTGAACATGAGCACTACAGGGGGCGTCAGCAGGGAACGCGGTTACACCGCACTCATTGTCCTGCTGCTGATTGCGATCGGTTTCGCGGCACTGGATTTCTTCCTGCTCAACCAGAAGAACGGTGAAGATCGCCAGGCGATCGCGCTGACCACGCAGATCCAGGTGCTGTCGCAGCAGACGGCGAAGTTCGCACTGGAATCGGCAGACGGCAACACCGACTCCTTCAAGGAGCTCGAGTCCACCCGCAACGCGATTGATGCCGCGGTGCAAAGGCTGAACAAGGGCGACGCGAAGAGCGGCATGCAGCCGTATGCGGACAACAACGCCACCCCTGCGGGGCGGGCCGTCAATGCGCTGGACGCCTCCTGGAAGCAGCTTGACGCCGACATCGGCAAGATCCTTTCCAACAAGGCCGTGGTGCTCGACTCCGGGCAGCGCGCTGCGACCCTGTCGCAGCAGATGCCCTTGCTCAACTCGAGCATGGAGCAGGTGGTCAACATCCTGCAGCAGCGCAACGGCAGTTCCGAGCAGATGCTGGGCACCTCCCGCCAGATGCTGTCGGCTGACCGCATCATCCGTCGCGTGCAGGAGGTCCTGCAGGGTGGCGACTCGGCCCAATCCGCGGCCGACGGCCTGTTCCGTGACGCGCAGTTGTACGGCAGCGTGCTCAAGGGCCTGATCGAGGGCAACCCCGACAGCGGCGTGAAGCCGATCAATGACGCGAACGCCCGCAAGATCCTCACCGACATGGACACCAGCTGGAGCCAGCTGGCCGATCCGGTGTCCAAGCTGGTTGCCGCTGCCGGCAACATCGCCGACGTGAAGCGCGCCGGCAACCAGGCCTCGCTCGATTCGCAGACCGTGCTGCTGCGTGCAAACGACTTGTCCGAGCAGATCGGCAAGCTGCCGTTGCGCCGCCTGTTCCCGAACGTGTGGTGGGGCCTGCTCGGCGCGATCGCCGCGGTGGCCTTCGCCCTGTTGCTGGTCATCACCCTGGTACGCGACCAGCGCAAGCGGTTCGCCCAGAGTACCGAGCTGAACCAGCGCAACCAGGAGGCGATCATGCGCCTGCTGGACGAGATGGGCTCGCTGGCGGAAGGCGACCTGACCGTGAAGACCACGGTGTCCGAGGACATCACCGGCGCGATCGCCGACTCGGTGAACTACGCCATCGACGAGCTTCGCTCACTGGTGACTACCATCAACGAGACCTCCGAACAGGTCTCTTCGTCGGCGCAGGAAACCCAGACCACCGCCCGTCATCTGGCCAACGCGGCGGAGCAGCAGGCGCAGCAGATCAGCTCGGCCACCTCGGCCATCAACCAGATTGTGACCTCGATGGACACGGTGTCCAGGGATTCCGCCGAATCGGCCGACGTGGCAGAGCGCTCGGTGAAGATCGCCTCGCACGGTGCCGAAGTGGTACGCGAGACCATCTCGGGCATGGACTCGATTCGCGACCAGATCCAGGAGACCTCCAAGCGCATCAAGCGCCTGGGTGAGTCTTCGCAGGAGATCGGCTCGATCGTGGAACTGATCAATGACATCGCCGAACAGACCAACATCCTGGCGTTGAACGCGGCGATCCAGGCGGCCTCGGCCGGTGAGGCGGGCCGCGGCTTCGCGGTCGTGGCGGACGAAGTGCAGCGACTGGCCGAACGTTCGACCAGCGCCACAAAACGTATCGAAACGCTGGTGCAGACGATTCAGTCCGATACCAACGAAGCGGTGAACTCGATGGAGCAGACCACCGCCGAAGTGGTTGCCGGTGCACGCCTGGCCGAGGATGCCGGTAGCGCGCTGGGCGACATCGAGCGCGTTTCGCACGATCTGTCCGCGCTGATTCAGAACATCTCGACTGCAGCGCGCGAACAGTCCGCTGCGGCAACAGATGTTTCGGTGTCGATGAACGCGATTCAGGAAATTACTTCGCAGACTTCGCAAGGTGCCAGCCAGACAGCCGACTCGATCGGTACGCTGGCGCAGCTGGCGAGCGATCTGCGGCGCTCGGTAGCGCATTTCAAGCTGCCGGGTTGACATCGGCCGTGCCGATTTTTGGCGCGATTGAGAAAAGCACAAGACAGGGGGCAGTCTCGATGGTTGCAGGATGCTGGCGTTGTGCAACCATTGAGAGAGGCGCATGAGACTTCAAGACCACATCGATTTCACGACGCTGCAATGGGTCAAGCCGGAGCTCGACGATACCTTGTCGATTGCCCGCGAGGCGCTGGAGTCCTACGTCGACAATCCGGGCAAGCGCGATTTCATGCGCACCTGCGCGGATCATCTGCATCAGGTGCAAGGCACCTTGCAGATGGTCGAGCTGTATGGCGCGGCGATGGTTACAGCGGAGATGGAGACGCTCGCCATCGCCCTGCTCGAGGACCATGTCGGCCAGCGCGAGGAAGCCTATGCCGCGCTGATGCGTGGCTTGATGCAACTGCCCGATTACCTTGAGCGTTTGTCCAGCGGTCACCGCGACGTGCCGGTGGTGCTGCTGCCGCTGCTCAACGACCTGCGGGCAAGTCGCGGTCTGGAAGCGCTGACCGAGTCGGCGATGTTCCACCCCAATCTCGACGCGTTCCTGCCCGAGCAGGCACCGGCGGCGATGAGCGAGGCCTATGCCGAGGCGCATCGCGCCGAGCTGGTCGAGCTGCGCCTGCGCTTTCAGCAGCAGTTGCTTGGCTGGTTCCGCGGCCAGAATGCCGCGGTGCAGTTGGTCAACATGCGCAAGACCCTGCTGGCAATCACGGCACGCTGCTATCACGTGCACGGCCGGCGCCTGTGGTGGATTGCCGCTGGCGTGCTCGAAGGTCTGGAGCAGGGCGCATTGAAGGGATTTGCGGGCGAAGTGCGCCAGTTGATCGGCAAGGTCGACCGCAACATCCGCCTGCTGATCGAGCAGGGCGAGCACAGCCTGCGCGGTGGCGAGGCGGATGATGTCGCCTGCAAACTGCTCTACATCGTGGCCCAGGCCAAGCAGCGCAGCCCGCAAATGGAGCTGCTGCGCAGCACTTACGGACTGGACGCGCTGTTGCCGGACGCCGGCGAGCTCGAACACGCGCGCGGCTCCATGGCCGGGCACAACCGTGCGCTGCTCGATTCGGTTTCGCGTGCGCTGAAGGATGACCTGTTGCGCGTCAAGGAAGCGCTGGACCTGTTCCTGCGCCAGCAGAATGCCGACCCGGCCCAGCTGGCCGCGCAGGGCGAAGTGCTCGAGCGTGTCGGCGATACCCTGGGCATGCTGGCGCTGGCGGTGCCGCGTCGCGTGGTCACCGAGCAGCGGCGCGTGCTCGACGAGATCGCCAATCGCATGCGCGCGGTCGATGAGGAGACCCTGCTCGACGTTGCCGGCGCACTGCTGTACGTCGAAGCTTCGCTCGACGATCACATCGAGAGCCTGGGCTCGGACGGTGAGTCCGATGCGGGCGAAGGTATGCAGTCGCTGCCACGCAGTGAGGCGCTTGGCGTTGTCACCACCCTGATGCAGGAAGCGATCGCCAATACCGGCCGGGTCAAGGACGCGATCGTGGCGTTCGTCGAGTCCGGCTGGGAGCACGAGCGCCTTGCCGGCGCGCCGTCACAGATGGATGAAGTGGCAGGCGCGATGCGCATGCTGTCTTCGCCTCGTCCGGCCGAACTGGCGCAGGGCGTGGGTCGCTTCATCGATTACGAGCTGTTGCAGGATCGGCGCGTGCCCAGTGGCGCGCAGATGGATCATCTCGCCGATGCGCTGGCTGCGCTGGAGTATTACCTCGAGGCCGCTCGTGAACATCGCGGCGGTCTGGAGCACATTCTCGACGTGGCAGAGCACAGTCTCGGCTTGCTCGGGTACTGGCCGGTGCCTGCAGCGCGCGAGTTCGCTGCCGCCGCCAGCCCGGTGGAAGCTGTCGCGCCGGCGATCGCTGCGGCCGGTGATGTCGACGATGAGGTCCACCCGGAGCTTTCCGAATCGGTCAGCCTGCTGCCGGGTGAGGATCTCAGCCAGCTTTTTGTCGGCGATCGTGGTCCGGCCGCGACTGCCGCGCATGATCTCGACGGCTTGCGGTTGGCTCAGACCGAGGCCACTGCGCCAGGCATGTTCCAGGACGGCGACGTCGAGGATCAGGATGGCGACTGGATCGAGGAAGAGGTGGACGAGCAGGTGCCAGTGCGTGATGCGCTGGCCGAGAATACTCAATTCAACTTCAACGCTGAAGGCATCGACGACGACATCCGGGAGATCTTCCTGGAGGAAATGCAGGAAGAGATCGACAACCTGCTGGGCGCCGAGAAAACCTGGCTGGCCGATCCGGCGCAGACCCCGTCGCTGATCAGCATCCGCCGTTCGTTCCATACCTTGAAGGGTTCCGGTCGACTGGTCGGTGCCGGCGTGCTGGGCGAGTTCGCCTGGAAAGTCGAGGACATGCTCAATCGCGTGCTCGACAACAGCATCCAGCCCGATGCGAACGTGCAGGCGCTGGTGCGTCACGCCATCGATGCCCTGCCGCAATTGCTTGCCGCACTCAAGGGTGAGGGCCAGCCGACCGCTCCGCTCAGTGCGATCATGCATACTGCCGGGCAACTGGCAGCAGGCAACCCGGCACGTCTGGAAGATCAGGCCTCGATGGGCACCGAAACGGTGCGTCGCACCGTGCGCCGTCGCGTGCCGCGTCTGGACATGGCCGCCGATGCCGTCCCCACGGCGGGGCTGACCGGGCTGGCGCCCGAAATCGCCGCGGACGAACCCGTCACGACGGATCACGTCATCCCGATGCCGGTGATGCCGCCGGTCGATCCGGTGTTGCTGGAAATCCTGCGCAGCGAAGTGGCGCAGTATCTGCAAACCATTCGCGGGGCAATCCAGCGTACCGATGGCGACATGCCGATCGGCGAAGAACTGCTGCGCGCCGTGCACACCCTGCACGGTGCCATCGCGATGGTCGACATCCCGCTGCTGACGCAGTTGCTGTCGCCACTGGAGGGGCTGTTCAAGCGTCTTCGTGCGGCCAACCTTCCGCTTACGTCCGCAGGTGTCCGTCTGTTGGGGCAGTCCGTCGATGTGGTCGACCACGTCATGGGCCAGTTCGACGCCAGCGAACCGCAGCTCCCGAACGCGGACGCGCTTACAGCGCAGATCGTCAACATGCGCGACGACTATCCCGAGTCGCGGGTGGCCCACGTCGTGTTCGAGCCGCAGACCGACGAGGTGGAATCGGCGCCGTCGATGGCAGCGACCGATCATGCCGGAGTCGACGAAGCGATCATGGCGGCCTCGCTGGAAGCCGGCATGGCCGAAGCCGCAGCCGCACAGGCCGCAGCCGAAGCCCAGTTGGCATCGAATGCCGAGCGGGAAATTCATCCGGATGAAGCGCACCAGGCCGAGGTGACCGCCGAGTTTGCTGCCGCGCTCGATGCGTTTGAACCCCAGGAAGCCGCTGCCGAGCGGGCTGCCGCGGAACAGGTTGCGGCGGAGAAGGCTGCCGCCGAGAAGCTGGCTGTCGAGCAGGCTGCAGCGGAACAGGCAGTTGCCGAGAAACTGGTGGCCGAGCAGGCTGCAGCGGAACGGGCTGCCACCGAGAGGCTGGCCATCGAGCAGGCTGCAGCGGACCAGGCTGCCGCCGAGAAGCTGGCAGCCGAGCAGGCTGCGGCGGAGCAGGCCGCCGCCGAGAAGCGGGCTGCCGAGCAGGCCGCAGCGGAACAGGCCGCCGCCGAGAAGCTGGCTGCCGAGCAGGCTGCAGCGGAACAGGCTATCGCCGAGAAGCTGGCTGCCGAGCAGGCTGCAGCGGAACAGGCTGTCGCGGACAAGCTGGCTGCCGAGCGGGCTGCGGCGGCACAGGCAGCTGCCGAGAAACTGGCTGCCGAGCAGGCCGCCGCGGAACAGGCGGAAGCCGAAACAACAGCAGAAGCCGGCCCCGCGCCGTCGCCGGCTTACGCCTTCGCCGGTTCAGCTCATATCGATGCCGACCTGCTGGAGGTCTTCATCGACGAAGCGCGCGAGATTCTGGACCACGCCGATGGCGTGCTTGCCCAGTGGCATGCCGATCCTGCTGACCTGGCGCATATCGCCGAGTTGCAGCGAGACCTGCACACACTCAAGGGTGGCGCGCGCATTGCCGGGCTCATGGCTGTGGGTGACCTCAGTCACGCCATCGAGACCCTGCTTGAAAAGCCGATCCGCGACACGGCCAAGACCGGCCCGCTGATCTCCGCGCTGGAAGCGAGCTTCGACCAGTTGCACTCGATGGTGCAGCAGGTTTCGCAAGGCCAGCCGTCGGACTATCCGCAGGGCATGATCGATCACCTGCTGGCGCTGGCTGGCGAAACCACGTTTGCCGACGACGCCTCGCTGGCGGCTGCCGTGATGGCGGCTCCGGCAGCCATCGCGGCGGCATCGGCGCCGCAGCATGTCAAGTCGGACCTCGATCTGCCCGAGCTCCTGCCCGAGGCCGAAGAGGAAGTGCGGTCCTCGCAGGAACAGATCCGCGTTCGCGCCGATCTGCTCGACAACCTGGTCAGCCATGCCGGCGAAGTGGCGATCTATCGCTCGCGGCTGGAGCAGCAGGTTGCCGGCTATCGCTTCAACCTGGTCGAACTGGAACAGACCGTGGCCCGTTTGCGCAGTCAGCTGCGCATGCTGGAAATCGAGACCGAAGCGCAGATCATCGCGCGCTTCCAGCGCGAGCATCGCGAGGCCGGTCTGACTGTCTTCGATCCGCTCGAGCTCGATCGCTACTCGCAGTTGCAGCAGTACTCGCGTGCACTGGCCGAGTCCGTATCCGATCTGGTGTCCATCCAGAACATGCTGGACGAACTCACCCGTCAGGCCGAAACCCTGCTGATCCAGCAGTCGCGCGTCAGTACCGAGTTGCAGGATGGCTTGTTGCGTACCCGCATGCTGCCGTTCGACACGATGGTGCCGAACCTGCGCCGCACGTTGCGCCAGGCCGCACAGGAAGAGCACAAGCAGGCCCAGCTCTACGTGGACGGTGCCCACGGTGAAATGGACCGCAACCTGCTTGACCGCATCAAGGCTCCGTTCGAGCACATGCTGCGCAACGCGATTGCGCATGGCATCGAAAGTCCGGCCGAGCGTCGCAAGGCGGGCAAGCCCGTCGAGGGTTCGGTGAACATCACGGTGGCCCGCGAAGCCACCGAGGTGGTGGTGCGGGTGAGCGACGATGGCCGCGGCCTGAATCGCGAGGCGATCCGCAAGCGCGGCATCGAGCGTGGCCTGCTGCGCGCCGAGACCCGGCCCACCGACAACCAGCTGCTTTCGCTGATCACCCAGCCGGGCTTCTCCACTGCCAGCAAGGTGACCCAGCTGGCTGGCCGCGGCGTCGGCATGGACGTGGTGGCCAACGAGATCAAGCAGCTCGGTGGTTCGCTGTCGATCGAATCGGAAGAAGGTCAGGGCAGCACCTTCATCCTGCGTCTGCCGTTCACCCTGGCGGTGACCCAGGCCATCCTGGTGCGCATCGGCGAGGCGACTTTCGCGATCCCGATGACCTCGGTGCAAGGTGTGGCCCGGGTCAATCCGGAAGAGCTGACCGCCTTGATGGCGCAGGACGAACCGTCGTTCCAGTACGGCAACGAGGCCTTCGGCATTCACGACCTGGCCGAGTTGCTTGGTCTGCCGCCGGGCCTTCCGGCGGAGGACGAGCAGCAGCCGCTGCTGCTGACCCGCGCCGGCGACCTGCGTGCGGCGATCCGCATCGACGCCGTGCTGGGTTCACGCGAGATCGTGGTGAAGTCGGTGGGTCCGCAGATCAGTTCGGTACCCGGCCTGCTTGGTGCGACGATCATGGGCGACGGCTCGGTGCTGATCATTCTCGATCTGGCCCCGCTGGTGCGTCACGGCATGATTCGTCGCGACCAGCGCCTTTCCGAAGGCCTCAGCGCGGTGCAGGCGCCGGTGGTCGAGGAAGTGCAGGTGCGCCCACTGGTCATGGTGGTCGACGACTCCATCACCATGCGCAAGGTCACCGGGCGCGTGCTGGAGCGTCACGAGTACGAGGTAAGCACGGCAAAGGACGGCGTGGATGCGCTGGAGAAGCTGCACGAGCGCGTGCCGGACCTGATGCTGCTGGACATCGAGATGCCACGCATGGACGGTTACGAGCTGGCGACCCACATGAAGGCCGACCCGCGACTGCGCGATGTGCCGATCATCATGATCACCTCGCGCAGCGGCGACAAGCATCGTCAGCGAGCGTTCGACATCGGCGTGGATCGTTACCTCGGCAAGCCGTACCAGGAGGCGGAGCTGCTGGTGCAGATCGGCGAAGTATTGGAACAACGAGCAGCGGAGCCTGTTCATGAGTGAAATGGCGCCCGCGGTTGCCCTGCTGTTTGACGATACCGAACTGGTCGGCCAGCTGCGCGAAGCGCTGCACGAACGTGGCGCCCGCATCGTGCACGAGGGCGGCGTTTCCGGCCTGAGCAGGGACCTGTTGCAGCGGGTGGGTGCCGATGTCCTGGTGATCAACCTCGACGATGGCGCCGACGATGCGCTGGATCATTTGTACGAAGTGATCGACGGCGAGCGCCCGCGCGTGGTTTTCAATGACGCACAGGCCAGCCGTTCGCTGGCCGGCTGGGATCGCGCGCGCTGGGCTCGGCACCTGGCGGTCAAGGTGCTGGCGATCGGCGATGTCGATCCACCGCGCCCCGATGACTCGCGCATGGTCATCGCCTCACCGGCGGATCGGGCGATTGAAGTCGAACCGCCTGCTGCGCCACTGGCGGCAACGCCGGAGCCGGCGCCGCCAGCCGAAGTCGTGGTGGCGAATGAGGCCGTCGTGGAGGCTCACTCGCTGGCTGCGGACGTCGTCGAGTCCGACGCGGATGCCGACTTTCTGCCCCTGCATGACGATGCCGATGGCCAGCACGAACAAATCGCTGCCGCGGAGTCGGAGAACCTTGCGGCGGAACTGGAGGCCTTGCTGGCGTCCGGCGAGCTGCCGGCGGAAGACGAACTTGGGTCAGGCCTGCGCTTCGCCGGTGACGTCGAGCCGCCGCCGTTGCATGACGGCAACTTCGGTGAGCAGTTGGCTGAGTCGGACGTACTGCACACGGGCGAGCCGCCGCTACGCGCTGGCGTCGCGCCGCCGACGTTCCAGACCGCTCATCTCGAACTGTCTGCGCTGACTGATGCCGACGTGGCCACCACACCGGCTGCTGCGGCGCACCCGGTCATGGTCGAAAGCACGCAGACGGTGCGCGCACCGGACGACTGGGCGCTGGTCGACGAGGACGCGCAGCACGCGGTGGCGGAGCCGGAGAAGCCCGATGCCGGCATGTTCGGCATCGAGAAGATGAGTGCGGCCGACTTCCTGGCGCCGGAGGCCGATGCGGATGCGGCCGATGTCGAGCCGCTGATGAGTCTTGAGCTGGTTTCGATGGAAGAGGCGGTTGCGCCGCAGCCCTACGCACGTGTTGAAGACCATGAGATGGTGCTCGACGAGCTGGGCGGCGCCTTGAGCCGGCTGGTGCTGTTGGGTGCTGCCACCGATGGCATCGATTCGGTCTGCGCATTTCTGGCGCTGCTGCCTGCGGCCACGCGCCTGACGTTCCTGCATACCCAGCATATGGGCGAACAGTCCGATGTGGCCTTGGTGGCGAAGTTCAGGGCGCAGTGCGCCTTGCCCGTGCGCCTGGCGGAACAGGGCGGGCGTGCGAAACACGGTGAAGTATTGATGGTGCCGGCCGGTCAGCAGGTGCGTTTGCGCCGGGATGGCAGCATCGAGCTGCAGCCGGTCGGCGATGAGTCCGTCGACGGCCCGTCGATCGACGCCAGTCTGACCATGGCAGCGAGCGTGTTTGGCCGCGATGCGCTGGCCATAGTATTCGCGGGGCGCGGCAACGACGCGGTAGCTGGTGCGCAGGCGGTCCACGATCGCGGCGGCCAGGTCTGGGTAGAGTCGTCGTCCGGGGAACATTTCGCCGACATGGTCAGCGGAATCTTTGCCGAACGACTGGTCAGTTTTTCCGGCACGCCGAACGAGTTGGCGGCGCGCCTGATCGAGGTGTTTCCATGAGTGATCCGTTGCCGCGTGAAATTCGCTGCGTGCTGGTGCCGGTGGGCAACCTGCGTCTGCTGTTGCCCAACGCAAACATTGCCGAAGTGATCACCCAGAGCAAGCCGGAGCCGCTGGCCGGCGCACCTGACTGGATGCTGGGGCGGATCCAGTGGCGTGGCTGGCGCGTACCGCTGATATCGTTCACCGTGCTGGCGGGCACCGAGCCGGGGGACGCTGATCTGAGCGTGCGCGTGGCGGTCCTGAAGGCGCTCGGCGGTAATCCGAAGTTGCCCTTCATCGCGGTGCTGACCCAGGGCTTTCCGCGCCTGACCACCCTGAACGCCGAGCTGATCATTCCCACCCATGACGGCAAGCCATTGCCGCCGGGCGTACGCGCCCACGTGCTGGTGCGTGATGACGTGGCGATGATCCCGGATCTCGAATGGATCGAGGCCACCTTGCTCGATCTGTACGACGATTCCGGCTTGATGGAGTCCACCGAGTCGGTGGAAGCCGGCGAGTCGACCCACCGCGACGAGTGAACCCGGTCGCGCGACGGCGAGCTAGCCGTCGCCGTGCAACGCCTGCAGTGCCGCCATGGCGGCCAGGCCCGCGGTTTCCGTGCGCAGGATACGCGGACCCAGTCGCAGCCCTTCGAAGCCTGCCTGGGTCAGTGCGCCAATGTCGCGTTCGCCCAGTCCGCCTTCCGGGCCGACCACCAGCAGACCGCCGGCAGCACCGAAGCGCAACTCGCGTGCCGAGCGCGTGGCTTGCGGAAGCAGGGCCAGCCGCAAGGCACCGTCATCGGCCAGGCTTTCCAGCCAGCTAGCCAGCGGCTGCGCCGAGGTGATCTCGGGCAGCCGCGCGCGGCCGCATTGTTCGCACGCGCTGGCGGCCACCGCACGCCAGTGGGCCAGGCGCTTTTCGGCACGGGCCGGATCGAGCTTCACCTCCGAACGTTCGGTCAGCAGCGGCACGATGCAGACGGCGCCGAGCTCGGTGGCCTTCTGCACGATCAGATCCATCTTCTCGCCGCGGGCCACACCCTGCGCCAGCGTCAGCGGCAGTGGCGACTCGTTCTGCACGGCCAGCCTGGCGTCGATCCGCACCCGCAGTTCGCGCTTGCCCAGCGCCACGATCACCGCGGCGTAGTCGTTGCCGTCGCCGTTGAACAAGGTGAGGGCGTCGCCGGCACTCATGCGCAACACGCGTCCGGCATGTTCGGCGGCCTGGGCCGGCAGCGCCAGCTCATTGGCAATGCCGAGGGGTTGGTCGACGTGGATCCGGATCGTGCGCATGGAAACGGTTTGGTATGGAACGGTCGCCCAGCATAACGCGGGGCGTCGATCCGGCGTCATGATCGCGTTGCCGGCTAGTCGGCGACGGCGCGTTCGATCCCGCTGATCGCGGTGTCCACCAGCAGGTCGAGTTCCGCCTCGCTGACCACGTAGGGCGGCATGAAGTAGATCACGTCGCCGAGCGGACGCAGCAGCACACCGTGTTGCAGGCCGTGCAGATAGACGCGCAAACCGCGCCGCTGCGCCGCCGGGTACGGCCGCTGGCCAGCCTTGTCGGCCACCAGTTCAACCGCCGCGATCATGCCGGTCTGGCGTACCTCGGCCACGTGGGGGTGGCCCCGCAGCGCGTCCAGGCGCCGGCCCAGATGCGCGGCAAGCTGGCGATTGCGTTCGAGCACAGGTTCATCGCGGAAGATTGCCAGGGTTTCCAGCGCCACCCGACAGGCCAGCGGGTTGCCGGTGTAACTGTGCGAGTGCAGGAACGCCTTGCCGGCACTGTATTCGGCATAGAACGCCTGATAGATCGTCTCGCCGGTCAGCACCGCCGAAAGCGGCAGGAAGCCGCCGGTGAGTCCCTTCGACAGGCACATGAAATCCGGCGACACGCCGGCCTGTTCGCACGCGAACAGCGTGCCGGTACGGCCGAAGCCGACCGCGATCTCGTCGGCGATGAAGTGCACCGCGAACTCGTCGCACAAGGTGCGCAGGCCGCGGAGATAGGCGGGGTGGTACATGCGCATGCCGCCGGCGCACTGCACCAGCGGTTCGACGATCACCGCACAAGTCTCGTGCGCATGCCGCTCGAGCAGCACGCGCATCGCACCGAGGCAGCGCGTGGCGACCTGTTCGGGTGACTCGCCGGGATGCCCCTGGTAGGCGTCCGGCGAGGGCGCCAGGAACGGCGTCAACAGCAGTGGTGCATACGTCTTGCGGTACAGCGCCACGTCGCTCACGGAGAGTGCGCCAAGGGTTTCCCCGTGATAGCTGCCGGTCAGTGCGATGAAGCGGGTCTTCGCGCCATGACCGCGGTTGAGCCAATAGTGGAAGCTCATCTTCAAGGCCACTTCGATCGCCGCCGAGCCGTTGTCGGCATAGAACACGCGGTCGAGTCCGGGCGGGGTGATCCGTACCAGCTCCTCGGCCAGCGCGATGGCCGGCTCGTGGGTGAAGCCGGCGAAGATCACGTGTTCCAGCGTACGCGCCTGCGCGGCCAGCACCTCGGCGATGCGCGGATTGGCATGGCCGAACAAGTTGGTCCACCATGAGCTGATGCCGTCGAGGTAACGCTTGCCATCGGCATCGATCAGCCATGCGCCCTCGCCGCGCACAATCGGCAGCATCGGGACACCGGCAGTACCGGCCGGGTCGTGGTCGTGCATCTGGGTGCAGGGGTGCCAGACATGGCGCAGGTCACGTGCGGCGAGTGCGCTGTTGGCGCTTGCGGGATTGTTCATCGGGCTATCATCGGTGCAGCGCGACGGTCGCTCAAGTCCGCTGTGTCGTTCATTCCGGGATTCCACGCTTGAAGTCATTGCGGATCAGCCTGATTGCCTTCGGTGCGCTTGTCGCGATCGCGGGCACCTTGCTGTGGTTTCTGCCAGCGCGCTGGATACTGCCGTGGCTCGAACCCCGCCTGCATGGCCTACAGTTGCAGCAGGTCAGCGGCAGCGTGTGGGACGGCCGTGCCGACGCCGTGGTGGCTGCGGACGCACAGACGCTGGGCCAGTTGCAATGGCAGTTGTCGCGGCGGGCACTATTGGGCCAGCCACGCATGCGAGTGCAGTTCACCGGTCCGCAGCTGGCCTTTTCGGGCGAGTTGGCGCGACTGCCGAACGGCGACATGCAGGCGCGCGATGCGCACATCCACGCGGCCCTGGCTACCCTCGGTGGCGCATGGAATACGCCGTGGGGCCAGCCGCGCGGCGAGCTGCAAGTGGCGGTCGTCCACGTCGTGCTGCATGGCGGCTGGCCGATGCAACTGGATGCGCAGGCGACCTGGCGCGATGCCGCGGTGCGCACCACCCAGGGTGACCTTGCGCTGGGCGAGGTACGCGCGCGTGCCCAGGCCGAGCAGGGAGTGATCCGGGCGCAACTGCACGATGCCGGCGGCGGCCCGCTGCAGCTCGCCGGCGCCCTGCAACTCAGCCCGCTGGGCTGGCGGCTGGACGCCACGCTGCGCGCCCGACAGACTGATCCGGCGCTGCAGCGCTGGCTGGCCACGCTCGGCACGCCGGCCGCCGATGGCAGCGTGCATATCCAACGTCACGGCGGACTGGCTGGTATCGCGCCGGCGCCGCCCATCCACTGAAGGACGCGAGACGAAGATGACTCCTGATATCGCCGCCATGGCCCTGACTGCCGCCCGTGAAGCCGCCGCAGCGGCAGCCGAGGTGATCCGCCACTACTGGCGCCGTGGCGTGGAGGTGGAGCTGAAGGCCGACGCCACCCCGGTCACGGTGGCCGACCGTGAGGCCGAGCAGGCGATCCGGAAGATACTGCAGGCGGCCCTGCCGCAAGCCTCGATCTATGGCGAGGAGTTCGGCCTGGATGGCGAGCGCGGCGGCCTGCTGTGGCTGGTCGATCCGCTGGATGGCACCAAGAGCTTCGTGCGCCGCACGCCGTTCTTCTCCACCCAGATCGCTCTGATGGACGGTGATGCGCTGGTGCTGGGCGTGTCCAGTGCACCGGTCTATGGCGAAACCATGTGGGCCAGTGCCGGCCAGGGTGCGTGGCTCGATGGCGAGCGCGTGCGCGTGGCCGCCACCGACGAGATCGGCGAGGCGTCGATCTCCACCGGCAACATCAGGACCCTGACCGGCGACTCGCGCTGGGATGCACTGGGCGCGCTGATCCGTGACAGCAACCGAATCCGCGGCTACGGCGATTTCTGCCACTACCACCTGCTGGCACGCGGCAGCCTGGACCTGGTGATCGAGTCGGACGTGAATATCCTCGACATTGCCGCGCTGGCCGTGATCGTGCGCGAAGCCGGTGGGGTGTTCAGCGACCTGGACGGCGCGCCGCCGACCCTGGACACGCGCAGCGTGCTGGCGGGCACGCCGGCCATCCATGCCCAGGCCCTGCAGCGCCTGCGGCGTTGAGCGCGGCGAGCTAGAATGATCCGATGCGCAAATTACCGATCGTCCATGCCATCCGTGATGTCACCGACAGCCACTTCCTGCACGTGGAGCAACTCGACCTGGAGTTCTCCAACGGCGAGCGCCGCACCTACGAGCGACTGAAGGGCAGCGGCCTGGGTGCGGTGATCATCGTGCCGATGCTGGACGACGACACGGTGCTGCTGGTGCGCGAATACGGTGGTGGCGTCGGCCGTTACGAACTGGGCCTGCCCAAGGGCCGCCTGGATCAGGATGAGACGGCTGAGCAGGGCGCCGAGCGCGAGCTGAAGGAAGAGGTCGGCTACGGTGCGCGCAAGTTGCAGATCCTGCACAACCTGTCGCTGTCGCCGTCATACATGACGCACATGGCGCACGTGGTGCTGGCACAGGATCTTTACCCCGAGAAACTGGTTGGCGACGAGCCGGAAGAACTCGAGGTGGTGCCGTGGAAAATGTCCGAGCTGCACACCTTGCTGGGCCGCGATGACGTGACCGAAGGGCGTTCGATCGCTGCACTGTTCATGGCCCGCGAGTACCTCGCCGGGCGTTTCCAGCGGTCATGAGCATGCCACCGGAACTGGCGCGCCGGATCGGTGCGATGGCGCGTGCCGCCGGCGCGGCGATCCTTGAGGTCTACCACGGCGATTTCGCCGTGCAGACCAAGGCCGACGCCTCGCCGCTGACCGCCGCCGACCTCGCCGCCCAGCAGGTCATCATGGCCGGGCTGGCCACGCTGGACGAGCAACTGCCCGTGCTGTCGGAAGAAGCCAAGGCACTGCCCTGGACGGAGCGCCAGCACTGGTCGCGCTACTGGCTGGTCGACCCGCTCGACGGCACCCGTGAGTTCGTCAAGCGCAATGGCGAATTCACCGTCAATATCGCGCTGATCGACGATCGCCACAGTGTGCTCGGCGTGGTGCTGGCGCCGGTGACTGGCGAACTGTATGTGGCGACGCAGGGACGCGGCGCGTGGCTGCAGAGCGCAGCGGACGGTCCGTGGCAGCGCATCCATGCGCGTCCGCTGAGCAAGCCTGCCACGGTGGCCGGCAGCCGCTCGCATGGTGGTGCGCAGAGCGAAGCCTTGCAGCAGTTGATCGGCACCGATTACCAGATGATCCCGCTCGGCTCGTCGCTGAAGTTCTGTCTGATCGCGCGCGGCGATGCGGACGTCTACTTGCGCCTTGGCCTCACCAGCGAATGGGATACCGCCGCGGCGCAATGCGTGCTGGATGAGGCCGGCGGCGCGGTGCTCGACCTGGCTGGCCAGCCGTTCCGTTACAACCGCGGCGAGTCGCTGCTGAATCCGGAGTTCATCGCGGTGGGCGATCGCACGATCGACTGGGCCGAACGGTTGCGCGCGCTGTGAGCGATACGCCGCGTCACAGCCTCGATGACCTGCTCGCGATCATGGCGCGCCTGCGTGATCCGCGGCGGGGCTGTCCGTGGGATGTGCAGCAGGATTTCGCGTCGATTGCCGCCTATACGATCGAGGAGGCCTACGAGGTGGCCGACGCGATCGATCGCCAGGACTGGACCGACCTGTGCGACGAACTGGGCGACCTGTTGCTGCAGGTGGTTTTCCACGCGCAGATGGCCTCCGAGCAGGGCCTGTTCGAATTCGCCGATGTCGCCCATGCGATCAGCGCGAAGATGCTGCGACGCCACCCGCATGTGTTCGGCGATACGCGCTATGCCGACCTGGCCGCGCAGATGCAGGCATGGGAACAGATCAAGGCCGGCGAGCGCGCGCAGAAAGGCCAGCTGGCGGACGCCAGTGCGCTGGCCGGGATCTCGTCCGGCCTGCCGGAGTGGAAGCGAGCGCACAAGCTGCAGCAGCGCGCCGCCGCCACCGGCTTCGAGTGGCCGGGCCCGGCACCGGTGCTGGAAAAGCTGGTCGAGGAAGTAGAGGAGGTGCGCGTCGAGTTCGCCAACGGCGCCGACCCGGCACGCTTGCAGGATGAGATCGGCGACGTACTGTTCGTGATGGTGAACCTGGCCCGTCATGCCGGCGTGGATTTTTCGCAGGCCCTGCGGCATGCCAACGCGAAATTCGAGCGTCGCTTTCGACAGATGGAACAATTGGCGGCGGCCGATGGCGGGGCATTCGCCGACTGCACGCTGGAGCAGCAGGAACTGCTCTGGCAGCGCGCCAAGCAGGCCGAGTCATGGAATTGATGCGGCGCGACGGCAGAAGCCACCGCGCCGCCGGTCGTGCGTTGCCGTAGAAGTTACTTCGCCGGCGGGGCCGGCTGGTCAGCTCGCTGCTGCCACTGGGCGCGCATCTTTTCGCGCTCGGCCCGCATCTTCGCCTCGTTCGCCAGGTTCTCGTCCAGCCCCTTGCGCAGGGTGGCGATGGCCTGATCCACATTCGCCGGCTGCGCCTGCAGGCGAGCCAGGCGGTGATACACGTAGTCGCGTACGCGTGGATCCTGCGACTTGGCCAGTACGTCGTTGTAGACCGCGGTCATGTCCTTGCTGCGGCCGGACTGCATGTACAAGCGCTCCAGTCCGCGCAGGTCGCCGATCACGCCGCCGCGCTGGCGATCGCCGTGGTCCCGATGCATGCCATGCCCGTGCTCGCCATGGGCAGAGTGCATGTCCTTGCCGGCCATGGCATGCGGTGCTGGCGGCGGTGTCGGCGCGTTCTGGGCTATGACGAACGAGGTGGATCCGGCGATCAGCAGGGCCAGCGTGGAAGCGAGCAGGGTCTTGCGATGCATGGTGAGTCTCCTGGATGGGTAAGCTGTAGAACGCGATGGCACCGGTAGGGTTGACTTGTGCGTTCACGCCTTGCTCATGCTTGCAACCCTTTGGCTGGCAGCTGCATCCCAGCTGATGCCGACCACTCGGGTCGATTTGCTCAGGAGAGTTCCATGCGTCGCCTTCTTACCGCAGCACTGCTGCTCGCCCCGATCGCCTGCTTCGCCGCCAGCCCGTGCAAGTACCAGGCGCCGCGCAACCTGCAACTGGATCTGGCTGGCGTGCACGGCATCCAGATCGATGTACACAGTCAGGATCTGCACCTGACTGGCAGCGACAGCGGCAAGGGCCTGAGCCTGACCGGTCGCGCCTGCGCGTCGAGCCAGGCCGTGCTGGACAAGTTGCAGGTCAGCCAGCGCCGCGAAGGCGACCAGTTGCTGATCGACATCGGTGGTGATGGCGGTTTCAACTTCAACCTGTTCGGCGACAGTTCCTACGCCAGCCTCGAAGTGACCATGCAACTGCCAACCGACCTGCCGGTAACCTTGCGCGTGGGCTCCGGCGACGCCGATGTCAGCGGCGTGCAGCAACTGGAGGCCAGCGTGGGTTCGGGGGACCTGCACGTGCGTCAGCTGCCAGGCAAGCTGGCGGTCAGCGTGGGCTCGGGCGACATCGATGCCACCGACATCGGCAGCCTCGACCTCGGCTCGGTCGGCTCGGGCGACTTCAAGGCGAAGGGCATCAAGGGCGACGCCCGCGTGGGCAGCATCGGCTCGGGCGATGTCACCCTGGGCCGGGTCGGCGGAAGCGTGCAGGCCGATACGCTGGGCTCCGGCGATCTCGACGTCAGCGACGTGGCGGGCGACTTCAGCCTCGGCGCCAAGGGCAGCGGCGATGTGAACCATGCCGGGGTGAAGGGCAAGGTCAGCGTGCCACGCGACGACGATTGACCGCAGTCAGCCCAGCCAGCGCCACGCCAGGTAAACCAGCGGCGCGCAGATCAGCAGGAACGGTATCGATACCCGATGCAGCAGCCGCACACCGTGCGGCTGTTTCGCCAGGCGCAAGGCGATCAGGTTCGCCAGTGAACCGATCGCCATGCCGAAGCCGCCCACGTTCACCGCGACCGCCAGCGCGATCGGATCCGGGGCGCGCTCCAGCAGCAGCACCGTCGCCGGCACATTGCTCATCAGCTGTGCGGCGACGATGCCACTGGCGTACACGGTCAGCGGCTGGTGGAAGTCGAGCCGGTCCAGCGCCTGCCGCACCAGCGGCAGTTCGGCGAAGTGACCCAGGCCGAGGAAGATCGCGGCGAACGTCGCCAGCAGCAACCAGTCGATCCGGGCCAGGCTCGAACGTGCCAGCAGCGCGAACAGCACCAGCAGCAAGCCGGCGCCCAGCGGCGCCTGGCCGTATTCCATCAGCAGCACCATGCCGGTGAGGGCGGCCATCGACCACGCGCCCAGGCGGGTCGAGGTTACTGCGCCATCGATCCGCTCCGCCGTCAGCGCCACGCGATCGCGTGGCAACCACAGCCAGGTGAATGCGGCGACCAGCGCCAGCATCATGGCCGCCGCCGGCAGCATCGCCGCGACGAAGTGCAGGAATGGCATTCCCGAGTGCTGCCACAGCAGCAGGTTCTGCGGGTTGCCGATCGGACTCAGGGTCGAACCGGCATTCACCGCCAGCGCTTCCAGCACCACCATGCGCAGCACCGGAAGGTTGGAGACGTTGCCGATCGCCAGCGTCAGCGGCACGATCAGGAACAGGCTCACGTCGTTGGTCAGCACCATCGACAGCACGGCCGTCGCCGCGACCAGCAGCAGGCCCAGGTTGCGCAGCGAATGCGCCCGCGCCACCACGGCCACCGCTGCATGCTGGACCAGCCCGCTGTCACGGATGCCCTGGATCGCGATCAGCAAGCCGGTGAGGCCCGCCAGGGTGGGCAGTTGCAACCAGCGTCGATAGCTGGCCAGTGGCTGCGGATCGATCACCGCCAGGGCGATCGCCAGGCCCGCAAACAGCCATAGCAGCCACTCCGCGCGGAGGCGCTGGCGGATCGGGTTGGCAATCATGGGCGGTCCGGCGGCAGAGTGACGGCGCAACTTTATCAGCCGCGCCGCGAACACCGAATCAACCTTCGCGCAACAGCCGCATCGGCGGCGTACGGCTGACCTTGCGCGTGCCGGCCAGGCCCAGCAGCATCACCACGAAGGCCGCCGCCAGCGCCGCCAGTGCCAGTGGCACGAGCGGCGGCACGAAGCGCTCGACATGGAATACGGCGCGGCCCAGCCACAGCCCGGCGCCGGCCGCGCCCAGTGCCGCGGTCAATCCGGCGACCAGGCCGAGCAGCGCGAATTCGCAGGCAGCGGCCACCCGCAATTGCGCGCGACGTGCGCCCAGCGTGCGCAGCAGGGCGGCTTCGTGACGCCTTTCCGCCGCGCTGGCGGCGAGCGCCGCAGCCAGCACCAGCGCGCCGGCGAGCAGGCTGAAGCCGAGGATCCAGCGCACCGCGTTGCCGACCCGGTCGATGATTTCGCGCACGCGGTCGAGCAGCGAATCGACATCGACCAGGCTGAGGTTGGCGTAGTCGCGCGACAGTTGCGCCAACTGCGTCGCGTGCCCGCGCGACAGGTGGAAGCTGGCCAGCCAGCTGTGCGGCAATTGGCTGGCGTGGGCCGGATCCAGCAGCAGGAAGAAGTTGACCCGGAACGAACTCCAGTCGACCTTGCGCACGCTGGTCACGGTGGCATCGATGCGTCCCTCGCCCACCTCGAAGCTCATCGTGTCGCCCAGCTTCAAGCCGAACATGTCGCGCCACATGGTGTCGATGGAAACTTCCGCGCGGGTCGGGTGTGCGCCTTGCCACTTCCCGGCAACCACCTCGTTCGCTGGTGGCAGTTCGGCGGACCAGGACAGCCGCAACTGGCGGTCGGCCCACTCCTTCGCCCGTCCGTCCTCGAAATGCAGTTGATCAATTGGCCGTCCGTTGATCGCGCTGAGTTTGCCGACGGCCAGCGGCAGCATGTTCAACTGGTCGCCACCGCTGGCGGCGAGCGCCTGCGCAAAACCGGTGCGCTGGTCGTCCTGCAGGTTCAGCGCGAACCAGTTCGGCGCATCCGCCGGCAGCTCCTGCCGCCAACCCTGCAGCAGGGCCGGTGCCACCACGGCCAGCAACAGCAGCGCACACAGGCCGAGGCTGAGCGCCGTGGCCTGGATCACGCTGAGCGCGGGACGTCGCGCCAGCGCCGACAGGCCCAGCCGGAGAGCGGGGTGTACGCCCGGAGCGATGCGCCGGGCCAGCCACAACAACGCGGCGGCCAGCAGTGCCGCGATCAGCGCCACGCCGAGCAGGCTGGCGGCGAGGATGCCGGCCAATTGCAGCGAGCTGCTTTGCGTCCAGATCAGGCCCAGCGCGACCAGCAACGGAATCAGATACAGCGCATCGAAACGCCGCACCCGGCGCCGCACGCTCTGCCGGAACACCGCCACTGGCGGCACCTCGGCCAGCCGCGCCAGCGGCGGCAGGGCGAAGCCGATCAACACCGCGATGCCCATCGCCGCGGCAGCCAGCGACGGCATCAGCGGCAGCACGGTGGGCACGTTGCCGAACAACTGGCTGGCCAGCAACCAGGCCAGTTGCGACAGCCCGAGCGCGAGCCCGATGCCGAGCGAGGTTGCCGGCACCGCCAGCGCAGCAAGCGTGCCGAGCAACAGCGCCAGCACGCGTCGGCGCGGCGTGCCGAGGGCGCGCAGCAGGGCGACTTCGGCGGTCTTGCGGCGCGCATAGCGCTGCGCCGACAACGCGATCGCGATGCCGGCCAGCAAGGCGGAGAGCAGGGCGGTAAGACGCAGGAACGCCCCGGCGCGGTCGAACGCGTTGCGCATCCGCTGCTGGGTCTGCTCGGGGGTGATCCATTGCGCGCCTTGAGGCAGCGTGATCGATTGCGCCCAGTCGCGCCAATGCTGCACGGCGTTCGGCGTGCCAGCCAGCAGCAGGCGATGGCGCGCGCGACTGCCAACGCCGAGCAGGCCGGCCTGTTCGGCGTCGGCGAGATTCATCAGTGCACGTGGTGCCAGCGCCAGCAGTTCGCCGCCATCGGGTTGCCGGACCAGTTCGGCGGCGATGGTCAGTGCGCGTCCGCCCAGCTGCAGTGGCTGGCCCACCTTCAGGCCCAGCGCGGTCAGCGCGCGGTGGTCGAGATAGACCTCGCCGGGTGCGGGACCCGAGTTGCCGGGCTTGGTGGTACCGGCGAGTTCCAGCGTGCCGCGCAAGGGATAACGGGCATCGACCGCCTGCACGTCGAGCAACTGGGTCTGTTCGTGGGCAAACGCCACACTGGGAAAACTGGCGGTGCGGGCGAGCTGCAGGCCGTCTTCGCGCGCCTTGGCGGCGAAGATCTCCGGCAGTTTCTGCGGCGAGGAAATGCCGAGGTCGCCGCCGATCAGCTCGGCGGCGCTGGCCAGCATGCCGCGTTCGATCCGGGTGGCCAGTGTGGCTACCACGCCCAGCGCGACGACAGCCAGCACCAGCGATGCGGCCAGCGTGCGCAGTTCGGGCAAATGCCATTCGCGGCGCAGGCTGCGCAGGGACAGACGCAGCAGGTTCATGGCTTTGCTCCTGCGCTTGCACACAGCTTGAGGTAGGCAAGAGGGCGCTCAGGATCGCGGCAAAGATCAAGAGCACCCCACCCCAACCCTCCCCTGCGAGCAGGGGAGGGAGAAAGGTGTTGAGGCGTCGGGAGGTCCATGTTCATGCGCTGGCTGCCGTGCCGGAAAGCAGCATGCGGCCCTCTTCCAGTTCGATGCGGCGATCACAGCGCGCGGCGAGGCTTGCGTCGTGGGTGACCAGCACCAGGGTGGTGCGATGGTCGTGGTTCAGCGCGAACAGCAGGTCGCAGATGTGGTGGCCGGTGCGCTGGTCCAGATTGCCGGTCGGTTCGTCGGCGAACAGCACGCGCGGGCGATGCACGAAGGCGCGGGCGATCGCCACGCGCTGCTGCTCGCCGCCGGAAAGCTGGGCCGGATAGTGCCGGCGACGCGCGCCCAGGCCCACCGCCTCCAGTGCCGCGCGCGCACGCGAGCGCGCATCGCTGCTGCCTTCCAGTTCCAGCGGCAGCATCACGTTCTCCTCGGCGGTCAGCGCGGGCAGCAGGTGGAACGACTGGAACACGAAGCCGACCAGGCGCCGGCGCAGGTCGGCGCGCGCCTCTTCGTCCAGCGTCTGCAGCGCGTGGCCGTCGAGGGTGATGCTGCCGCTGTCGGGTGTGTCCAGCCCCGCCAGCAGGCCGAGCAGGGTGGTCTTGCCGGAGCCGGAAGCGCCGACGATGGCGAAGCTTTCGCCGGGGAGAATCTGCAGGCTGACCTTGTCGAGAATATCCAGCCTGCCTTCGGGACCATCGACCGACTTGCTAACATCGCGAGCTTCAAGCAGCGGTTGGGAAGAATCACTCATGCGTCGAAGCCCTGGCTGGTGGTTGTGCAGCGTGTTGTTGCTCGGTTGGTTCGGCGCCGCTCAGGCCGCGTCGCCGAAGACCGTGCTGGTACTGGGTGATTCGCTGTCTGCCGCGCACAACATTCCGGTCGAGTCCGGCTGGGTACACCTGCTGGATGCGCGTCTGTCCAACATGGTGCCGAAGTGGACCGCGGTCAATGCCAGCATCAGTGGCGAAACTTCATTGAGTGGACGCAATCGCCTGCCTGCGCTGCTGACCCGGTACCGGCCCGCCGTGCTGATCATCGAACTGGGTGCCAACGATGGCTTGCGCGGCCTGCCGCTGCCGGCACTGCGGGCGAACCTGGAGGTGATGATCGTGGCGGCGCAGCAGGCGAAGGTGCGCGTGCTGCTGGTGGGTATCGAGCTGCCGGTGAACTATGGACCGCAGTATCGCGATGGCCTGCGTGCCATCTATGCCGAGCTCGCGCTCAGCCATCGCACCGCGTTGGTGCCGTTCCTGCTGGAGGGCGTCGCACTTGATCCGGCGAAGATGCAGGACGACGGCCTGCATCCGGTGGCCGCTGCCGAGCCGGCGGTGCTCGATACCGTGTGGAAGCAACTGCAGCCGTTGTTGCGTGAAAGCAAAACCAAACAGGTCATGAATTGATCCCGCTGGTTTCACGCTACCCTCACCCCGTCGACGTTTTCATCTTCACTTATGTGAAATCACGGAAGGGGAAGACAAATGACCGTACACGACGAGCAAGCCGGACTGATCCTGCTGGTTGAGGACAACCGCCAGATCGCCGAGATGGTGGGCGAATTTCTCGAACGCCGGGGCTATTCCGTGGATTATGCGGCGGACGGCGTGAGCGGCCTGCATCTGGCGGTGGCCAACAGCTATGACGTGCTGGTGCTGGACCTGATGCTGCCCGGTCTGGACGGGCTCGAGGTCTGCCGCAAGCTGCGCAAGGAGGCGAAGAAATCCACGCCGGTGCTGATGCTGACCGCGCGCGACACGCTGGAGGACAAGCTGGCCGGGCTGGAAGCGGGTGCCGACGACTACCTGGTCAAGCCTTTCGAAGTGCGTGAACTCGAAGCGCGCGTGCGCGCCCTGATCCGCCGTGACCGCCGTCAGGTCTCCACCGAGGTGTTGACGGTGGGCGACATGACGCTGGATACCGCCACGCTGCAACTGACCCGCGACGGGCAGGAACTGACCGTGTCGCCAATCGGCCTGAAGCTGCTGGCGATCCTGATGCGCGAATCGCCGCGGGTGGTCAGCCGGCGCGACATCGAACGCGAGATCTGGGGCGATACGCTGCCCGACTCCGATACCTTGCGCTCGCATCTGTACAACCTGCGTCGGGTCATCGACAAACCCTTCGCACGCCCTCTGTTACATACCATTCATTCGGCAGGTTATCGCCTTGCGGATCTCGAATCCGAAGTCGCCTCTTCCCCCGAGACGGCGTGACCCGAGGTGGCGAAGTCAGGTAATGGATAGCAGGGTCACCGTTGTGACATCACGGGTGGGTGCCTTCCGTCGACGCATCGCGATGGTCTTCGCGCTCCAGTTCGTCACCGTGGTGTTCGCCTGTGTGCTGGGCATGTACAACGTGATTCCCACGCCCCTGGTGATTGCGGTGATCGTGATCATCACGACGCTGGCGTGGTTCATCACACGACGCGCGTGGCGGCCGGTACGGGCGCTGGCGCGCGTGGTGAAGCGCTGGGATGGTCAGTCGCCCGATCCGGGCTTGCTGAAAGTCGAGCAGCTGTCGGCGCACACTGATGCTGATGTCGCCTTGCTCACGCGTGGCCTGCACGGTTTTGCCGTGCGGCTGGCCAGCTTCAATCAGCGCGAGCGCAATTTCACCCGCGACGCCAGCCACGAACTGCGCAGTCCGCTCACCGTGATCAAGATGTCGGTGGACATGCTGGCCGAGGAAGAGGGGTTGAGTGATTTTGGTGCGCGCTCGATACGCCGCATCAAGCGCGCCACCCGGGAAATGGAGGTGCTGGTGGAAGCCTTGCTGGTGCTGGCACGCGAAGCGGACAGCCCCGCGGATGACCGTCATTTCATCGTCAACGACATCTTGCGCGAGGAGCTGGAGGCCGCACGCGAAATGCTGTCTGGCCGGCCGATCGAACTGCTGCTGGAAGAACCTGCGCGATTTGCCCTGCAGGGTTCGCCGCAGGCGTTGTCGGTGCTGTGCTGGCAGCTGATCCGCAATGCCTGCCAGCAGACCGAGCAGGGCAGCGTGGTAATCAGCGTGCTGCCGGGGATGATCACCGTGCGCAATCGTGCCGGCACATCGGAACCGGGGCCGGTAGGGCCCCCACTGCGTGCGGAAGGTGTCGACCGACACGGCTTCGAATTGGCGATCGCACAGCGCATCAGCGACCGCTTCGCATGGCCGCTGGAACTGCAGACGCTGCCCGGCAAGGACAACGTCGCCAGCATTCGTTTCCCGCACCCGCTGCCGGCCGAGCTGTCCGCCGTTTCCGGGTCGTAGGCGGGCGCTGCCCGCCGTTTTCGTCACGTACGGAAAGCGCCGGCGGGGGAGCGTATCCCCCGTCTCGCACGCCCCATATCAGCCTGCCAGCGAAGACGCCAAGGCGAACGCGCAGCCGGTCTTGCTCTTGACGTCTTCCAGGCTCACCCCTTCGTTGAGTTCGAGCAGGGTCAGGCCCTTGCCCTTCTCCACCGCGAACACGCAAAGGTCGGTGATGATCAGGTCGACCACCTGCTTGCCGGTGAGCGGCAGGTCGCAGGCATCCTTGATCTTCGGTGAGCCGTCCTTCGCGTTGTGCTCCATCAGCACCACCACGCGCTTGACGCCGCTGACCAGGTCCATCGCGCCACCGGGGCCCTTGACCATCTTCCCCGGCACCATCCAGTTGGCCAGGTCGCCCTGCGCGGAGACTTCCAGGCCACCCAGGATCGACAGGTCGATGTGGCCGCCGCGGATCATCGCGAACGAATCGGCGCTGGAGAAGAAGCTGGAGCCGGGAAGGGTGGTGATGGTCTGCTTGCCGGCATTGATCAGGTCGGGGTCGAGCTGGTCCTCGGTCGGGAACGGACCGATGCCGAGCAGGCCGTTCTCCGACTGCAGAGTGACGTTGACGCCGTCGGGGATGTAGTTCGCCACCATGGTCGGAATGCCGATGCCCAGGTTCACGTAGAAGCCGTCCTGCAGCTCCTGTGCGGCGCGTTTGGCCATCGCCACGCGGATCGGGCTTTCCTTGCCGGCAGCCACGCCGGCGATGGTGCGGAACTCGATCCGCTTCTCGTATTTTTCGCCCTGCACGATGCGGTCGACGTAGATGCCCGGCACATGGATGTTGTTCGGGTCCAGCTCGCCGACCGGCACCAGGTGCTCCACCTCGGCCACGCAGGCCTTGCCGCAGGTGGCGATCATCGGGTTGAAGTTGCGCGCGGTCTCGCGGAACACCAGGTTGCCGTGCGCGTCGCCCTTCCACGCCTTGACGATCGACAGGTCGGCCGTGATGGACTCTTCCAGCACGTATTCCTTGCCGCCGAACACCTTGGTTTCCTTGCCCTCGGCCAGCTTGGTGCCGAACGCGGTGCGCGTGTAGAAGCCGGGGATGCCCGCGCCACCGGCGCGCAGCTTCTCGGCCAGCGTGCCCTGCGGGGTCAAATGGAGTTCCAGTTCGCCGGCCAGCGTCTGCCGCTCGAATTCCTTGTTCTCGCCCACGTACGACGCATACACGCGCTTGACCTGATGCGTCTTCAGCAGCGGACCCATGCCGAAATCGTCCACGCCGGCGTTGTTGCCCACGATGGTCAGATCCTTGGTGCCTGCTTCGAGCAGCGCGCCGATCAGGTTCTCGGGGATGCCGCACAGGCCGAAGCCACCGGCGGCGATCGTCATGCCGTCGACCAGCAGGCCATCGAGGGCCTTGGCGGCGTTGGGGTAAACCTTGTCCATGCTGTGCCTTCCTCAGGGAGAGTCAGCTGAGAAGGATACGACGGATTGGGTCGCACCGACCTTGTACCAAGGTCCGAGACCACCCGGACGATGGACTTGACGCTAGCAATTACGCGTGTAAACATAAATTTACTTACACGCGTAAACGGTGCGCCATGGCAATCAGTGAAGCCGAAGCAGTGGTGATGGATGTGCTGTGGCGCGAGGCGCCGCGCACGGCGGAAGAAATCCTCGCCGAGGTCGGTCCGGCACAGAATTGGCAGGAAGGCACGGTGAAATCCCTGCTCAACCGCCTGTTGCGCAAGAAGGCGGTGCATGCCGAACGCGACGGTCGCCGCTATCTCTACACGCCGCTGCTGGCACGCGAGCACTACGTGCAGCAGGAGAGCAAGGGCCTGCTCGATCGCCTGTTCGGCGGCCGCGTGGCGCCGCTGGTGGCGCACTTCTCCGAGCAGCGCAAATTGTCGAAGAAGGACATCGCCGAACTGCGCAAGCTGCTGCAGGAGCTCGACGATGAACATTGAACTGACCGGCATCGACTGGCTCGGCCGCGGCTGGTTGCTGCTCCTCGCGTTCACCGCGGCGGCGCTGCTGGTGGCAGCGCTGCGCCGGCCATGCCGCCGCCTGTTCGGCACCGAACGTGCCTTTCAGCTGTGGCTGCTGCCACCGCTGGCGATGGTGGCCAGCCAGCTGCCGCATGCGGCCGTCGCGTCGGTCGTCGTGTTATCGCCGGTGGTATCCGCCATCACTTCGATGGCCACCGCGTTGCCGGCGCACGCCGCCGGTTCGGCTGTCACCGACTGGCGCGCATGGGTCGTGCTGCTGTGGCTGCTGGGCAGCATGCTCAGCCTGCTGCTGGCAGCGCTCGCGCAAGCGCGTTACCGCGCGCGGCTGCGTGGTGCAACGCATGTCATTGACGTGCACTCGCGCTGGCCGATGCTGCGTGCGCCAGGCTCGGATATCGGCCCCGCCCTGGTCGGTGCCTGGCGCAGTCGCATCGTGCTGCCTGCTGATTTCGAATGCCGCTACGACGCCACAGAGCAGATGCTGATTCTCGCCCACGAAACCATTCACGCGAACCGCCGCGATGGCTGGTGGTGCTTGCTGGCGCAACTCGTGGCCGCGATGTTCTGGTTTCATCCACTGGCCTGGTGGGCGCTGGCAGCGTTGCGCCATGACCAGGAGCTGGCCTGCGACGCCGCGGTGTTGCGCGCGTATGGCACGCAGCGGCGCAGTTATGCGAATGCGATGTTGAAGACCCAGTCGGCCGCGTTCGCATTGCCGGTGGGTTGCCCCTGGTCACCCCGTCATCCCATCACGGAGCGTATCGCCATGTTGAAGCTGCAACAGCCCGATCTTTTCCACCGGCGCGCCGGTGGCGCACTTGTCGCCTTCCTCGCCATCGGCGTGGCCGGTGCCGTCTATGCCACGACGCCTTCGCCACCCGCAAAAACCGGCGATGGCATCAGCGACCACTACAACCTGAAGATCGACGTCGCCATGGCGGGACACCCGGATTCGATGCATTTCATCCGCTGCCTGAAGCCGGGCGAATACACCGAGCTGAGCGGTACGGACACCAGCACGCTGTCGTGGCAGGGCCGATTCAAGGTGTCGCCGGTGACCGGTGGGCAGTTGGAAGTGAGTGCGCAGGTCGATACCCATTTCGATCGCGGTGACGGCAATGTGCGGACGCAGTCGGCCAAGCCGATCGTGCGAACCATGCCGGGCCAGCAGGCAAGCATCGTGTTCGGCCAGACTATTGACGGCAAGCATCGCGAGAAGCTCGAAAACAACACCATCAGGATCGGTGTGACGCCCGGCATAGGTTGCGATAGCGGAGCTATTTCATCTGCTTGGCATCCGGTGACGGTCGATCAGCGGGCCAAGGGCAGTCCAGCGCGAGCGCTGGCGGAATCGGTGGCAGCCAAGGCCGGGTTTGTGCTGGTGAATCCCGAGGCTCTGGACAACCGCCAGGTAAGCTTGAATTTCGAACAGGTTCCGGCCACGTCAGCCTTGCAGCTGATCGCCGATATCGATGGACTGCGTGCGGTATTCAACGACAAACGAGTGCACTTCGAGCCGAAGTGACCGGCAAGGCTGGCTATACTCTCCCGGTGATCAACCGGGAGAGTTTCGTGACGCTGCGCCATCTGCTTGTTGCCCTTGCCGCCCTCGGCATCGCCGCCGCCAGTCATGCCGCCGTCCCGCCCGTGCTGGTAATCCACGGCGGCGCCGGTGTGATCAAGCGCGACATGACGCCGGCGAAAGAGCAGGCGCTGCGTGCGGCGATGACCCAGGCCTTGCAGGACGGTTACGCGCGGCTCAAGGCGGGCAAACCGGCGCTGGACGCGGTGACTTCGGCGCTGACCGTGCTGGAGGACGATCCGAACTTCAATGCGGGCAAGGGTTCGGTATTCACCCACGACGGCCGCAACGAACTGGACGCGGCGATCATGGACGGCTATACGCTTCGCGCCGGTGCGGTGGCCGGAGTGCAGCGGGTGAAGAACCCGATCCTGCTGGCGCGTGCGGTGATGGAGCATTCGCCGCACGTGATGTTGTCCGGGGCTGGTGCGGAAGCGTTCGCGCAGAGCATCGGCATGCCGCTGGTCGATCCGCCGTATTTCCGCACCGATGCGCGCTGGCAGCAGTTGCAGAAGGCATTGAAGGAAGACTCTGCGAAGCAGCCGCATGCGGATGAAGAGACGGCCAGACATTTCGGTACGGTGGGCGCGGTGGCGCTGGATGCGCAAGGTCATCTGGCAGCAGGCACCTCCACCGGTGGCATGACCGACAAGCGCTGGGGTCGCATCGGTGATTCGCCGATCATCGGTGCCGGCACCTATGCCAACTCCGGTTGTGCGGTATCGGCCACCGGCTGGGGCGAGTTCTACATCCGCACCGTGGCGGCGCACGCGATCTGCATGAGGGTGACCCTGATGCGCGTGCCGCTGAAGCGCGCCGCCGCCGAGGTGATCAATCAGGAAATTCCGTCGATGGGTGGCAACGGCGGCGCGATTGCGCTGGACGCGCAGGGTCACATTTCGATCCCGTTCAACACCGACGGCATGTATCGCGGCTGGATTGGCGCCGATGGCGTGCCGCATGTGGCGTTGTACGGGGATGAGGATGACGGTACCGCCGAGATGCCAGCGCCGGCGCCCGCCGAAAGCGCACCGCCTTTGTAGGAGCGCACCTCGGTGCGCTCCTACAGCAGCTTGTGCAGCTGTTCGGGCGTCAGCGCGCCGCTGATGCCGATCCGGCTGCCGTCGGCGCGGATCACCAGCACGCGTGGGGTCTCGCCACCCCAGTTCGGATCGAGCAGGAAGTTGATGCGTTCGGGTGAGGCTTCGGCGTAGGCGCGCGCAGGATAGACGTCCATCTGCATGCTGTGCAGACGTGCTTCGATCGCCTCATGCGATTCGATGCTGTCGGTAGTCACCGTGACCAGTTCGATATCGTGCGGGTGGGCCCGTTGCAATTTGGCCAACGCTTCGAGGTTCGGTTCGCAATAGGCGCAATCGAGTGACCACAGGGCGATGATGCGCATGCCGTGCGCTGGTGCCTGCAACAGGGCGGGGGTGTTGGTGGCGGCCAGTGGCTGCAGCGAGCCGGCGCAGGCCAGCGTCGGCAGCAGCAGGACGAACGCGAGCAGCAGGCGTTTCATCGCGGCACCTCGACCAGGCGAAAGCCCGCGGCGGTATTCCACGCCACGAACGCGCGACCCTGCTTCTGCAGCAACTGCGGTGAGCCCGTCGCGCCGGCGCTGCGGGCAATCTCGCGGGCGGCATCGAAGTGCGCCCCGTTGTCGGTGGAGCGGCGCAGCATCAGCGCGTAGACCCCGGCGCCGACCTGATTCCATACCACCCATACCGTGTGGTCATGCACGACCACGTCGGCATGGCTGGCGCCGGCGCCGGCAACCACCAGTGGCTGTTGCGGCGGATGGCCGGGATCGAGCTGGCCGTAGTGGATGGTGGGCGCGCCTTTCGCCCCGTACCACACGGCATGACGCACGCCGTCGGCACCGATCGCCAGGCCGGGACCGTGGTGCGGACAGCCGGCGATCTGCCAGTCGCTGAAGGTGGCGCGCTCGACCTGGCTGGTCTGGCCGTCGGTGCGCAGCACGGCCAGCGCATGGTCGCGGATGTTGTCGCCGTAGATGCTGCGGAAGAACGCTGCTATCCGGCCGTCCGGCGTGCGCGCCAGCGCAATGCGGCAGCACTCGCAGCTCTGGTCGACCAGCTTGCGCTCGGGCACGAAAGTGCTGCCGCCATCGTCCGACCAGCTGTAGTACACCGCGGCGCCCAGGTAGCGCTTGCCGGTGGCGCTGGCGGCGAGCAGGTCGCGCTTGTCGATCCAGGCGATCACGATCCGGCCCTTGCCATCGACGGCGAGCGCGTCGAAGCGGTGGGTGATTTCGGCGCGATCGTGGTGCACGGTGAGCGGCGCGCTGAAATGCTCGCCCGCATCCATCGAGCGGGCGAAGCGCACGAAGCCGGTCCATGGCGCGGCGCGTGGTTGCGACCAGCTCACGTAGATTTCGTCGTGCGGTCCGAACGCGATCTTCGGGCGGTTCTCGCCTTCGGCGTAGATGCGTTCGGCCTGCGCGTTCACCTCGATCGGTGCGCTCAGCGTGCGGCCGTCATCGTCGGAGTGACGCAGTCGCACGTGGCCGTCCGCGGCGTCCACCAGGTACAGCCGACCGTGGCTGTCGAAGGCCGCGCTGGCGCCGAGTTCGGGGCCCTTGGGCATGTCCATCTGCATGCTGTCGTGGGCCAGCAATACAGGTGAGAACAGGAAGAGCAGGGTGATCAGTAGTGGGCGCATCACGGTTCCTCGGGATTCCAGGCTTTGCTCCTCCCCCTGCTTGCAGGGGGAGGTTGGGAGGGGGTGAGGCTTTTGACTTTGTGGTCAAGAGCGACCCCACCCCAACCCTCCCCTGCAAGCAGGGGAGGGAGCAGGGCGCGCTGGGCGGGAGCGCTGTTCACAACTCCCAGCGCAGCTCGCCGAACCAGCTGCGGCCGGCGTAGGGATGGTAGACCCAGTAGTGCTCGTTGGTGAGGTTGTCGACACCGAGCGCGGCGACCCAGCCCGGGGCGAACTGCCAGCGCAGTTTCGCGTCGGCGACGGTGAAGCTGCTGACGGCGCCGTAGCCGTCCAGGTGGTCGCTGTTGTCCAGTGAACCGTACTGGCGACCGGAGTGACGGATGCCGAGCGAGGCATGCCACTGCGGCGCGAAATGGTAGTTGGCGAAGACGCTGGCACGGACCTTCGGAATGCGCGGAAAGCTCTTGCCGTTGGCCAGCGGATACTGGCTGTCGGCCAGCGTTTTGGCGTGGTTGAAGGCGAGGCTGGCCTGCAGGTCGAGGCCGTCGAGCCAGAGATCGCTCAGGCCGATTTCGCCCTCGATCCCGCGGCTGCGCATGCGGTCGATGTTCTGCACGCTGGTGACGGTGGGAGTGACAGTGATGTCGGTCTGCGAGTACAGCGAATCGGCGATGCGATCCTGATACAGCGAGACACGCCAGTGCCCGTTCGCCAGATGCCGGTTCAGCGTGAGGTCGGTGGATTCGTCGATCTCGGGCTTGAGGTTCGGGTTGTTGTTGACGATCGCATTGGCCGACAGGCTTCCCTGGAACAGCTCGTTCACGGTCGGGTAACGCACCGCCTTGCCGTGGGCCAGACGCAGCTCCCAGTCCTCGGCGAAGTCCCAACTCAGTGCCGCCTTGGGCGAGAAGTCGGTGCGCTGGCGATCGGCGTAGCGCAGGGTGTTGTTGGTGTTGCCACGCAGGCCACCGTAGGCGCGCCATTGCTCCAGCCGGCCGCCCACGGTCAGCGCCCACGCGTCGGCGAAGCTCCATACGTCCTGCAGGTACAAAGCGCGGGTCTGGCTGCGACCGCCGAACGCACTGACCAGCACGCCATCCGCGTCGCCCAGCCAGTGGCTGGCGTTGCGCACCCGGCTGTCCAGCACGTAACGATCGACATGTGCGCCCGCGTACAGCATGTGCTGCCCGCCGAGCGGGCCGGAGCTGCGCAGGTCCAGCGTATCCCAGCCGGACCCGGCCTTGTTCGCGACCGTGCCGGGACCACCGGCCGGCTTGCCGGGTTCGGCGAGGCTGGCGGTGTTGGCCAGCGAATGCAGGAAATCGTAATGGCTGGCCACCGCGGTCCAGCGCCAGCCGCCATCAAGGTGGCCGTTCAGCTCGATGCCGTAAAGCATGTGCGTGTCACTGGCCGAGCTCGGTGCCAGTCCGCTGGCGGGCAAGGTCCAGGTCTGCCCGGCGGCGCTGATGGTGCCGCTGCCGACCAGGTTGCCGTTGCCATCGCTGATCAGGCTGCGGGTGAAATCCTCGGCGCGGTTGTGCCACCAGCCGACGGTAAACAACGCGGCGACGTGGTCGCCGAGGTCGACGCCGACTTTCAGCTTGGCCTGATCCTGCACGGTGTGTTCGATGCTGTTGGCGCCATAAACCAATCGGGACGAGCCATTCGGGTTGCGATCCAGCACGGCGCCGCTGACCGGCACCGCGATCGCCGGATCGCCACCGGCCCTGGCGGTGGCGTACTGCATCGGCTGGCTGTGGTTGTCCAGGCGGCTGTATTCGAGCAGCCAGCTGAAGCGGCCTTGCTTGTTGCCCAGCGTTGCCGCGGCCTGGTGTCCGTTGTAGTGGCCGCCGGCACCGTAGGCGTCGTGATAGTCCTGGCTGAAGAACTGGGTGCTCACGCTGGCGGTCAGCCGCTGTGGCAGCACGGTATGGATCAGCACCGTGCTGCCGAGCGAGTTGCCCGGAAACAACGCGGAGTAGGGCCCGTACAGCACGTCGACCGCACCGATTTCCTGCGGCGCCACCATGCCCCAGCGCGGCGCGCCGTCATAGCCGTTGGTCATCAGGTTGGAAAGCAGCAGGCCGTCGGCATAGACCAGGCTGCGTGCGCTTTGCAGGGTGCCGGCATTGCGTCCGCTGATCACCGCATTCGGATCGCCGATGTAGCGCTTGCGCACCATCATGTTCGGCGCGTACTTCAGCGCGTCGGCACTCTCGGTGACGTTCTGCTGCTGCAGCTGCTGCCGGTCAACGCGGACTTGCACGGCGGGCGTTTCCGTCACCATGGTGTCGCTGGCGTGCACCGAGATTGGTGTGAGGGTGGTGGTCTGCAGCGGATTGTCGGAAGCCCGCGAGGGAGTGGTGGCCACGGCGGCGGCGAGCGCGCAAAGGCCAAGCGGGAGGGCGTTCATTCGGTACTCTGGACGGGGGTCTAGGGTTGCAAGGATAGTCCGATGTCCTGCACGCGAAAGATGGCGCGTTGTCGCAGCAGAGGGCCGCCATGGGATGCGCGGGCCCGGCGAAAGGTGCCCGGCTTGTGTGTAGGAGCGCACCCTGTGCGCGATGCTCTTCGTCACGTGACGGAAAGCATCGCGCACAGGGTGCGCTCCTACACACGCGAATCAGTCGTCGCGCTCGGGCCTTTCGCGCACCGGATGCTTGCTCAGCTTGCGCTGCAGGGTGCGGCGATGCATGCCAAGCCGGCGTGCGGTTTCGGAGATGTTGCCATCGCATTCGGTGAGCACGCGCTGGATGTGTTCCCATTCCAGCCGGCGCAGGGCCAGCGGCTGCTCCGGCGCGTCGGGCAGATCGCCGTCGTCGGCTTCGCTGTCGCCGTCGAGCAGCGCGCGCACCACGGCATCGGCATCGACCGGTTTGGCCAGGTAGTCGTGGGCGCCGCGCTTGATCGCCTCCACCGCGGTGGCGATCGAGGCGTAGCCGGTCAGCAGCAAGACGCGAAGATCCGGCACCAGGGTGTGCAACTCGGGGATCAGCCGCAGGCCGTTTTCCTCGCCCAGTTTGAGATCAAGCACGCAGTAGCGCGGGTTGTGCCGGCGGGTCAGTGCGCGGGCGTCATCGAAGTTGCCGGCGGTGATCACCTCGAACCCGCGCGAGCCCATCGCCCGTGCCAGCACGCGCAGGAAGGTGGCATCGTCGTCGACCAGCAGCAGCGGACGCGCCGTGGCGGCTTGGGGCAACTCGGTCATCGCGGTGCTTCCTGATCGTGGTCAAGTTCCCATTCTTGCCGGAAGCGGCCGGACTTGCACGTGTGGCAGCCTATTTTTCGGCGATCACCGCCAGCGGCAGGCGCAGGCGCACCTCGGCGCCATGGGCGGTGTTTCCGGCGATCAATTCGCCGTCGAGCCGTTCCGCGGTGGCTTCGGCGAGGGCCAGGCCGATGCCCAGCCCGGCCTGCTTGTGTGAATGGCCGAGTGCCGTGACCTGGTCATCTTCGTCAAAGCCGGGGCCATGGTCGCGTACGCACAACTGCAGCCAGCCGCCGTCGCGCGAAATCGCCAGCGCCACGGCGCAGGAGTGCCGGGTAAGCGAGGCGTCGACAGCATTGTTCAGCAGGTTGAGCAATGCATGCCGCAGGCCCGGCGGCGTGCGCAACATGATGGGTGCCAGTTCCGCGTCCAGCGTCACGGTCAACTCCGCTTCCGGGCGCAACAGCTGGAAGCGTTCCAGGCAGCCATGGATGAACTGGTCCAGCCTCAGCCGCTCCGGCTCCTGCGACAGCTGCGCCTTGCCGAAGGCGACCATCTCGCGAAGAATCGTGCGGCAGCGATCGACCTGGCCTTCGAGCAGTTCCAGGTCTTCCGACAGCGTGCCTTCGCCGGCATGCTCGCGGCGCAGCTCGGGCAACAGGGTGCGCATGGTCGACAGCGGCGTGTTGAGTTCGTGCGCGGCGCCAGCGGCCTGGGTGGCAATGGCCAGAATGCCTTCATCGCGCAGCGCACGTTCACGCACGCGCTGCACTTCGAGCTGCTGCAGCCGCAACACATGGGCCAGCCGGCTGATGAAGAAGCTCAGCAGCAAGGCCATGATCACGAAGTTCACACCCATGCCGGCCACATGCAGCGAGAACCGGCTGGGCGACAGCTCGCCGACTTCCATGGGTAGCGGTTGGTGCCAATACAGCAGGATCAGGTAGGCAATGCCGGCCAGCGTGGATACGGTCAGCACCGAGCGCGCCGACAGCGCCGCCGCGCTGAGCGCGATCGGCACCAGCAGCAGGGTGATGAACGGATTGCTGGCGCCGCCGGTGAAATACAACAGGTAGCCCAGCACCAGCGTGTCGAAGGCGATATGGCCGACCGCCTCCCATTCGCCGAGCGGCCACGGCTGGGTCAGTCGCCATGCGGCGAAGACCGAGAACACCGCCAGCACGCCGATGCCGACCAGCAGGGGCAGCAGCGGCACATCCAGATGCATCCACCAGGCGCATACCAGCACCGCGGTGCTCTGGCCGGCGATCGCGCAGATCCGCAACCAGGCCAGCGTGCGCGTCAGCGCGAACGGGCCGATGCGTTGGGCGGACCGATGAGGCATGGCGATCTTCCAGATGGGCGCGCAATTTGCGAAACCCGCCGCGCGAGGCGCGGCGGGTTTCGGCGGTCACGCCGGGTTGTTGAATTCCTCGCTGCGTACGGCAGGCAGCGGCGTGTGGCTGTTCGCGGGATCGGAATGACTGGCCGACAGCTTGTTCATCAGCGGCAGCATGACCAGCGCGATCACCACGCAGGCGATGCCGACGAAACCGAGCTTGTTGAACAGGCTCACGTAGATCGTAAGCGACTGCACCGGGTCGGTGATGTTGTCGGGGATGTGCGCATAGTTGGCCACGATGCTGCCGAGGTATTGCGACAGGCCCACCGCCACGTAGTACGCGCCCATCATGAAGCCGCCCATGCGCGAGGGCACGTAGCGCGCGATCATCGCCAGGCCCAGGCCGCTGACCAGCAACTCGCCCAGCGAGTACCAGCCGTAGCCCCACACCATCGTCCACGACGACACCTGGCCGGCCACCGCCGAGCTTGCGCCCACGCCGTACATGAAGAAGCCCACGGCGACGGCGGCAAAGCCCAGCGCGAACTTCAGCGCGATCGAGGGATCCTTGCCGAGGCGGCCGAGCGAGTTGTAGGCGAATACCAGCACCGGGCTCAGGATGACGATCCAGATCGCGTTGAGGTTCTGGTACTGCTCGGGAATCCAGTTGAACAGATGCTTGCCGAATACCTCGAACGACAGGTTCACGTTGTGCTGCGCGAACAGGTTCAGCGACGTCGCCATCTGCGAGTAGAAGATGAAGAAGAAGATCGTTTGCACGGTCAGCACCAGTGCCGCGATCAGGCCGGCGCGTTCGCTGGGCTGGCTGCTGCGGATCAGGTGGGCGAACACGCCCAGGATCACCAGGCCGGCGGCATAGACGCAGACCCGCGCCACGAATTCGCTCTGCAGGATGAAGGTGACCACGAACACCAGCAGGAACGCTGCGCCGAACACCGGCAGCGCGCGGCCCATGTTCATCGGCAGGTCGTCCGCCGGCGAGCCGATGTGCCGCAGTGCGCGACGCATGAACAGGTAATTGACCAGGCCCAGGATCAAGCCGAGCGCACAGACGCCGAACGCGGTGTGCCAGCCCATGGAGTCGCCGTATTTCGCCGCAACCACATTGCGGATCCACGGTGTGGCCGTCATCGAGATCATCGAGCCGATGTTTACCGCCATGTAGTAGATCGTGAAGGCGCTGTCGATCTTGGTGTCGTCGCCCTCGTAGATCTTGCGTACCAGATTGCCCGCGTTGGGCTTGAAGAAACCGTTGCCGACCACGATCACGCCGAGCGCGAAATAGGTGAGGTTGGCCGGGGTCAGCAACGCCATCAGGCCGCTGCCGCCATCAGTCAGGCCCAGCGCCTCCGGCGGGATCCACAGGATGCCGTAGCCGATCGCCAGCACGGTGGCGCCGATCAGCATGGTGCGCCGCGTCCCCAGCAGCTTGTCGCCGACCCAGCCGCCGATCGCCGGGGTGGCGTAGATCAGCGCTGCCGCTGCGCCCCAGACCAGGTTGGCCCTGGTGTCGACGAAGCCGAGCTTCTTCATCAGAAACGTGACCATCAACACCTGCATGCCGTAGAAGCCGAAGCGCTCCCACATCTCGATCATGAAGACGGTGGTGAAGGAGCGCGTCTGCGAGACGGGCGGATTCTGGATTGCCATAGATTTTCCGTGCGGGTTTCAGACCATGGCGACGTGCTGGCACGCGCCTGCGGCATGTGATCCTGAACAGACCACAACCGCCGAAGCGTAACCCATTCGCCCGCGGGGTGTAGCTGCACTGCGACATGACTTAAGCGCGGCGCGTATGCCTGGCAGCCGCATGGCGGGGATTCGGCCAGCGCTGATCGGTGCACGCTTGTGGCATCATCTGGCGCTTGCCATCGCCTGTTTACGGAGTCCGGTCACCCATGCGCCAGCCTGATCCGAACCTGCGGCAGCCGGCCGCCCGGCGCTTCCGATAATGGCCGCCGAAGGTTTTCGCGGCCCGAAGCAGGTCTGGAATGCGTTCCAGTGGTCGATGAAGGGGCTGCGCGCGGGGTGGAAGCACGAGGCATCGTTTCGCCTGGAGGCCTGCCTCGCCATCGTGATGGTTCCGCTGGGGCTGTGGCTGGGCCATGGCGGGCTGGAGAAGTTCGCGCTGATCCTTGCGCCGCTGCTGGTGTTGTCGGCCGAACTGCTCAACTCGGCGATCGAGGCGGTGGTCGACAAGGTCAGCCCGGAATTCAACGAACTGGCCGGGCGCGCCAAGGACATGGGCTCGGCAGCCGTGTTCGTGCTGCTGGCGCTGGTGGTGCTCAGCTGGGTGCTGATCCTCGGCCCACGCCTGTTCGGCTGAGCCGCCGCTTTCACCCGGTGCTGACACGATGGCACGCAGTCGCGTGGGATGATCGAATGAAACCTTTCACCGGAACGGAGCCGTCCATGAAGACCTTGCGCCATCTCGTACTGCTGCTGCTCGTGGTCATGCTTTCGGGCTGCGGCTACAACGCCATCCAGAAGCAGGACGAAGCGGTCAAGGCCGCGTGGTCGGAGGTGCTCAACCAGTACCAGCGCCGCGCTGACCTGGTGCCGAACCTGGTCAACACGGTCAAGGGCTACGCCCAGCACGAGGAAAAGGTCTTCGTCGAGGTGACGCAGGCCCGCGCCAAGGTCGGCAGCCTGCAGGTCAATGCCGACTCGCTGAACGATCCGCAGAAGCTGCAGCAGTTCCAGGCCGCGCAAGGCGAACTGGGCAACGCGCTGTCGCGCCTGATGGTGGTCAGCGAGAACTATCCGCAGCTGAAAGCCGACGGCCTGTTCCAGAACCTGCAGGCGCAGCTGGAAGGCACCGAGAACCGGGTCAGCGTGGCGCGCAACCGCTACGTGCAGGCGGTGCAGCAGTACAACGGCATGATCCGCACCTTTCCCAACAACATGACGGCGAAGATCTTCGGCTACCAGGTCAAGCCGAATTTCAGCGTGCAGAACGAGCAGGCGATCTCCACCGCGCCGAAGGTCGACTTCGGTACCGGTGCGCCGGCACCCGCCGCGACGCACTGATGATGGCCAGGCGCCTCCTGCGGCGCTGGCTGCTGCTGGCCCTGCTGCTGCCGGCGCTGTTGCACGCGGCTGCTGCGGTGCCAAAGCTGGCGCGCCATGTCACTGACCTCACCGGCACGCTGAGCGCGCAGCAGGTCGACCAGTTGGACGGCCAACTGGTCGCACTGGAAAAGGCCAAGGGCGCGCAAGTGGTCGTGCTGATGGTCGGTTCGACCGGCGACCAGGACATCGAGGGCTACTCGCTGGCAGTTGCCGAAGCCAACAAGGTCGGCCGCAAGGGCATCGACGATGGCGTGCTGCTGCTGGTCGCCAGGGACGACCGGCAGGTGCGCATCGAAGTCGGCTACGGCCTCGAGGGGGCGATTCCCGATGCCGCCACCGCGCGGATCATCCGCGAATACATTGCGCCGAAATTCCGCAGCAACGATTACTTCGGCGGCATCAGCGATGCGGTCGGTGCGTTGACCCAGTTGATCAACGGCGAAGCCTTGCCGCCGCCCGTGCGCGGCTCTCCCGAGGATGCCCACTCCGGTCTCGATCTGCAGACCGGACTGATGATCGCGGTATTTGCGGCGCTGTTCCTGCGCGGCATTTTGGGGCGGGCGCCAGCCTGGCTGCGTGTAGCGCTCGGTGCGCTGGCGATCGGCGGCCTGCTGTGGTTGCTGATC
Organism: Rhodanobacter ginsengiterrae; assembly: GCF_050026815.1. Lineage (NCBI taxonomy): Bacteria > Pseudomonadati > Pseudomonadota > Gammaproteobacteria > Lysobacterales > Rhodanobacteraceae > Rhodanobacter > Rhodanobacter ginsengiterrae. The sequence goes on from NZ_JALBWO010000053.1 coordinate 129,029, forward strand.
TCGATCGGCGCCGGCCTGCTCGGTGCGCTGATCGGTGGCGTGCTGATGCTGCTGCCCGGCGGCGCAGGGCGTTCGATCGGTGGCGGCGGCTGGGGCGGATTCGGCGGGGGTGGCTGGGGGGGCGGCAGCAGCGGTGGCGGTTTTGGCGGCGGCGGTTTCAGCGGTGGTGGCGGCAGCTTCGGCGGCGGCGGTTCTTCGGGGAGCTGGTGATGGTGCGCATGCAACGGCTGTGGGCAAACCTGTTCGGCGGCTGGTTTCAGCTGTCGCGGCGTTTTCCGGCTGCCCTGCTGGACGAGATGGCCGCGGTGATCGCCGCCGGCGAGCGCAATCATCTGGGAGAGATCCGTTTCGCGCTGGAGTCGCGCCTGGCACCGCTGGAGGTGCTGGGCGGACTTGATGCCGCGACCCGGGCGCGGCAGGTGTTCACCCAGCTGCGCGTGTGGGACACCGAACTCAACAGCGGTGTGCTGCTCTACGTGCTGATCGCCGAACAGCGCATCGAGATCGTTGCCGATCGCGGCATTTCGGCCAAGGTGGCGCCACGCGAATGGGAGGCCGTCTGCGCGCGCATGCATGAGAGCTACGCCCGCGGCGAATGGCGCGCCGGCAGTCTGGCGGGCATCATTGCCGCGAGTGATCTGCTGACGCGGCATTTCCCCGGTGAGGGCAAGTCCAATCCGGACGAATTGCCTGATCGGCCGGTACTGCTCTGAACCAGGCCGATCGAGTGGTGCACGCGGGGAAATCCAGCCCTGAGCCGTCACGCAAGCGCGTCGGGTTGCATCAACTTCCGTTGTCGGACAACAGCGCCTTGTCGTGAGGATGCACGCCGCCATCGAAACCGGTATGCGAACCGGTCATCCGGGCGCTGACTATTCGCCGGCGCGGATTTCCGCCAAAAAAGAGGCCGGCATCAGCCGGCCCCCCTTCACCTGATGTGACTTCCGGCGGTCAGAAGAACTTCCACTCCAGCTCGGCAAAGATCGAGCGACCGTAGCCGTTGTAGTTGAAGCCGTCGTAGTAGGGATAGGCGGTGTAGGTGCTGTCCCGCGGTGGCCGCTTGTTCAGCACGTTGTTCGAGATCAGCGACACCTTGACCTCGTCGTTCACCTGCAACTGCACGCTGGCGTTGTAAGTGATCCACGGCCCCACCGTACCGGTCTCCTTGTAGTTCATCGTCGGGCCGTTGCGCATGCCGTACAACGTGGCAGACACGGGCCCCTTGGTCCAGTTGATGGTGGCGCTCTCGCGATGCTTGAACTCACGCGGGAAGGCGCGATAGCTGAGCAGATTCAGGGTGGGATCACCCGGGTACTGCTTGTAGGTATGATCAAGCGTGACGTTGTAATCGGCACCGAAGGTGAAGTCGCCGAAGCTGCCAGCCTCCCAGCGGTACTGCGCGCCAGCCGTGGCACCGGTCACCTTTTCCTCGGAGATGTTGATCGGATAGGTGCTTACGCTGTTGATGCCCGACTGCAGTGGATTGGCGGGGTTGTTGTTGCGGTCGATCAACGCCAGTGCTTCCACGCAACGCGGCGAATTGATGTCCACCGATGACCCGCCGATCGTGTGGCCAAGCCGGCAATCGGCTTCCAGCGAGAGGATGCCGTTGATGCTGCGCTGGGATACCTCGTTGCTGATGTTCACACGGTAGTAGTCAGCGTGGATGTTGAAGTTGGAGCTGGGCGACCACACGATGCCGCCGGTGAGCGACTTTGCCGTAATGTTTTTCAGGTCCTTGTTGCCGGCCTGGGTGCCGAATACCTGTTCGTTGTTGTAGGGACAGGTGTCCACGTCAAAGTGGTCGCCGTCCTCCACCCGGCAGCGGTAGTAGTCCACCACGTTGGTATAGAAACCGCTGGAGCCCTGGAACAGGCCGGCCATGTCCGGTGCGCGGAAGGCGGTGGCGTAGGTGCCGCGGATGAGCAACGTGTCGATCGGGCGCAGTTCCAGACCCAGCTTGTAGGTGGCCTTGGAGTCCGTGCGACCGGCTGCCTTGTAGGTGTCGTAGCGGGCCGAGGCGCTGGCAGTCAACCAGGTGGTCACCGGCAAGCTCAATTCGGTGGCGGCCGCGTAGCGGTCGCGCGTGCCTTCACCCTGGGTGCCGGTGAGGCCCCAGAAATAGCCGTCGATCAGGCGCGGATCGGTGGGGTTCTCCCATTTTTGGTCGCCGTATTGCAGCAGGATCGCCAGGCCGGCCGAGCCACCAGGCAGGTCGAAGAGGTTGGTATTGGTAACGGTGCCGGTCACTTCCTGCGTATAGGTATGCGAGCGCGTGCGGATCTGCTCGCTCAGCGAGTTGTATACCGCGGGCGTCATCAGCGAATAGAAGCGGTCCAGGTTGAGGTTGAAGACCGGGTAGTAATCGAAGACGGGGTCGTAGCCGATCTGGTCACCCAGGAAGTAGTTGTCCACCTTGTTTGCCACCAGATGCATCTGGCGGGTGGTAATGACGTTATCGGAGCGGTGGTAGTAGGCGTCGTAGCCCCAATCGGAATCACCGAAGGTGCCGCGGAAGCCGATATTGGCGACATAGGACCGGTTGAGATCCGTTTCATTGGCCGCGTTGCCAATGCCATTGGCGGAGCTGTCGATGGTGTATTGGGTCTGGATGAACGAACCGGGGCCGTCAGCAGCCGAACCATTGTCGACGTTGGCGGCATAGATCGGACCGAAATCGCTGCTGGAACCCCACCAGGTGTAGTTGGTGCCGACGTAGTAATCGGTCTTGCTGACGTTCAGCAGACCGTTGGCGTAGAACTGCGTATTCGGCGTGATGTCGTAGGAGAAATTCAGATAGCCGGTGCCGGCTTTCGCCCCATTCATGATGGTGGAATAGGCAGGCGAGTTCGGGCTGCCGCAGAAATTGCCGCGACCGGCCGCGTCGGTGGCGTACACGGTGGTGTTGTCCGAACCGCCGGCAACCCGGTCGCAGCTGGCCTTGCCACCGGGCACGAAGAACTGGTCGGTGCCGATCTGGTCGTAGAACAGGTCGACCAGCAGGTAGTCCAGCGCCGGTCGGGTCTGGCCCGCGGGCAAGCCCGGACGATCATTGTTGGAGTCGAACCAGCGGCGCTGGTAGCGGTAGATCGGACGCTGGTTGCGCAATTCCAGACTGTAGGTCAACTTGGCCTTTTCCCAGTCGTGGCCGCCGGTGAGCTGGAAGCGCTGGCTGCCACCGCCGCCTTCGGAGAAGCCGCCACCACGCAGGTTCATGGTGACGCCTTCAACGTGCTGCTTCAGGATGATGTTGACCACGCCAGCGATCGCGCTGGAGCCGTAAATCGCCGACTGGTTGCCGGGGACGATGTCAATGTGGTCGACCATCGCCATCGGGATGGTGGAGATGTCCACGAAGTTGCCCGAGCCGTTGTACAGCAGCGGGTAATCGGCCATCGGCTTGCCGTCGATCAGGAACAGGGTGAAGCCGGGATCGAGGCCGAGCAGGCTGATCGTCTGCGCACCCTGAGTGAAGCCGCCGGAAAACTGCGATCCTTGCACGGAACCGGTGGCTTGCGGCAAGGCCTGCAGGGCGTCGGCAACGGTGGTGAAGCCCTTTTTGGTGATGTCCTCGGCGGTGATCTGGATGGTCGGCGTGGCCGTCTCGATCTGCGAGCGCGGCAGCAGCGAGCCGGTGACCTGGATGCTCTTCAGCTTGGTGGCATCCTTCTCGCTTGCCTTGGTCGCGGGCTGATCGACTGCTGCTGTGCCGCTTTGATCCGAAGTGCTGCTGTTGTCCTGGTTCTGCGCATGAGCGGCGGTTGCCCACAACGGCAACGCCAACGAAGCACAGATGGCCGTGGCAAGAAGCTTGCGATGCATGTATTTCCCCTTGTATGGCAGGAATGCCTGCGAGGTTTCCCCATCGCAGACTTTCGGCGAATGTCCCCCGACATCCATTTGGTGACCCGATCGTCCAAGTAGTGCGGCAAGTCACGATTTCGACCATAACGCAAGCTTTACAAAGCCGCAACAAGTTGCGCTGGCATTTGATTCAGCGGGCTCTGGCTGGCGTGTTTCCCCGGATTTCGGCGAGGACTGCGCCGCAGCGATACGCGGAGCAGGCAAGGGTGATTTCGCCGCGGGCGGGACCCCGGGCGCCTTGCACGCCCGGGGCGGATGAAAGTGGAATCAGACAACAGCATCGGCTGTGAATCGGGCCGTTCCGGTCAAGGTGCTCCGGTGCCGATGTGCTTGTCCAGGAATGCCTGCAACGCCTCGTAGAACGCGAGATTGTTTTCTTCGCTGTAAAAGCCGTGTTGTTCCTTGTCGCGCACCAGCCACTCATAGGGCTTGCCGGCCTTGTCCAGCGCCGAGCGCAATTCCGTGGCGTTCTCGTAGGGGACGCGCGGGTCGTCCTTGCCGTGGATGATCAATACCGGGATGTTGAATTGGTCCAGGTGATAGATCGGCGAGATCGCACGAATGGTCGCGTCATCCGTGCCGATGGCCTGGACGAAGTAGTTGCGGCCACTGGCCGAACGGCGCGTGTCGCTGCGATGCAGTTCGATGGCGTAGTCGGAGACACCGGCATAGTCCACCGCGCACTGGAACATGCCCGGTGCGCGGATCGGCGCCATCAACGCGGAGTAGCCGCCGAAGCTGGCGCCGAAGATGCACACGCGTTTGGAGTCGGCGTAGCCCTGCCTGATCGCCCACTTCACTCCGTCGATCAGATCCTGCTGGATGCCGGTACCGAATTGCTTGTAGCCGGAGTGCTCGAAATTGGTGCCGCGCCCACCCGAACCGCGGTAGTTGACCTGCAGCACGCCGTAGCCGCGATTGGCCAGGAACTGCGACCAGGGGTCGTAGCTCCATGAATCGGCCACGCCGATCGGGCCGCCATGAGGCAGCAGGACCAGCGGCACCGGCTTGCCGCTGCTGTTCGCAGGCATGGTCAGGAAGCCTGTCAACCGGGTGCCGTTGCTGGCGGTGAAGGTGATCGGTTGGCGCGCAACCATCTGTTGCGGGTCGATCCACGGCAGGCCGCGAAACAGCGGTTGCAGGTTCATCGTGTTGCGGTCGAACAGCGCATAGGTGCCCGGGTCGCGGTCGCTGCGCGCGCCGATGATCAGCTGCATGCCGTCTTCGCTGGCGCTGGCGACGGTGAGGAATTCGTCCGGAAATTTCTCGGCCAATGCCTTGCTGACCTGCGTATAGATGCTGTCGTCGAGGTACTGGATGCGCGGCTTCCCGGTGTTGAACACCACGCCATAGGGTTGATACGGGTACGGTGTCCACAACACGTCGCCCACGGAGCCGACGGCATCGCCGGCAAGCAGCTTGCGACCGCTGCCATCGAGGTTGCTCACCACCAGTTGGTCGGGACCGCCTTCGGCGCTGTACAGCGAATAGAGCTGCTTGCCGTCGGCGCTGATGTGCATCGGCACCAGGCGCTTGCCGGTGACGCTGGCCGGCAGCTGCTTCCATGGGGCATCGGCGTTGTCGCGGCTGTAGACGTCGATGCGATAAGGATCGTCCTGGTTGCTGCCGTAGGCGAAGCGCGCCACATCCTCGTGCAACACGAAGGTCATGCCGGCCTCGTCGATCTGACCCATCAGGCGGGGGTGTCCGCTCGACGTCTCGACGTCATAGATCAGGGTTTGGCCGCTGTCGTGCGTACCGCTGCTGGCGTAGCTGCGGAACGGACTGACACTGAGGTAGACATGCCCATTGAGCTGGTGCGGCGTGCCGGCAATGAAGCCGACACCGCGAACCATCCCGAGGATGTTCATGTTGGCGCCCTTGGTATCGCGCACGCGCCAGCTGTACAGCACGCGCTTGTGCGAACCGTCGAGGTCGACAGCGACGACTTCGCCGGTGCCCTGGGGAGCTTCCAGTGTGCCGTTCTCCTCGCCCAGGCCCATCACCAGGCGGGTATTGCTGACCCAGGTGATATCGAGGGGCAGGGTTCGAGCCGCCATGTTCAGACGGCTGATCGGCTTCAGATCCGGCAGCGAAAGCACGCCGAGCTGGTAGCTGCCATCCTCGTTGTGCACCGAGACGGCCAGATGCTTGCCGTCAGGTGAAATGACCGGATTGGTCAACGACGGATGCCGGGCGAAATCCTTGTAGGGAATTTCCGCCGCATGAACGGCCATGTGCGCGAACAGGCACAGCATGGCAAGCATCATCAGGCGAACTGGATGTTGCATGGTCACTGTCTTCTCCAATGCAGAACAGGTGCATCCAGGTGCGGCTTACGGGGCAGGCGGTACACCGGGGCCGATGTTCTTTTCCAGGAACGCCTGCAATTTCGTGTAGAGCTCGATGTTGTTCTTCTCATCGTAGAAGCCGTGACCTTCACCTGGCTTGCTCATCCATTCGTAAGGCTTGTGGGCGGCTTCCAGCGCGGCGCGCATCGCCTTGGCGTGGGCAAACGGCGCCCGCTGATCGTCTTCGCCATGGATCAGGAACACCGGCACGTCGATCTTGTCGGCCAGATTGACCGGCGAGTTGGCGGCCAGCTCGGCAGGGTTGTCGCCCATCTGGACGCGCAGCGCACTGCGGCCGGCCTTGCTCTCCTGGGTATCGCCTTTCTTGTAACGCATGCCCATGTCGTAGATGCCCGCATAGCCGATCGCGCACTTGAACATGCCGGGCGCGCGAATCGGTGCCATCAGCGCAGAGTAGCCGCCGAAGCTGGCGCCGTAGATGCAGATGCGTTGCGGATCCGCGTAATCTTCCGAGATCGCCCATTTCACCGCATCGATCAGGTCCTGCTGGATCCCCGTACCCCACTGGCGGTAGCCGGCATTCCTGAAGTTGTAACCCCGGCCGCTGGAACCCCGGTAGTTCACCTGCAGCACAAGATAGCCACGACTGGCCAGGAACTGGGCGTCGTCGTCGAAGAACCAGTCGTCCTGCACGTCGATCGGGCCGCCGTGGGGCAACAGCACCATCGGCAACTTGGACAGGTCCGCACCCTTCGGGATGGTGAGGATCGCCTCCAGTTCCGTGCCATTGCTGGACTTGAAACGCAACGGCCGCCGTTCGGCCATGCGGGCCGGATCGATCCATGGCTCGACGGAAAACAGCTTGAGTACCTTGTAGTTTTTCGTGTCGATCAGGAAATAGCTGCCCGGATCGCGGTCGCTGCGGACCGAGAACAGCAGCTTGCCACCGTCTTCGCTGAAATTGACGAAGTGGACGTAGCTGCCGGGAAACTTCAGGCTGAGTGCACGGTGCAACTTCGCCACAGGCAAGTTGGCATCGATGTAGGTGAACTTCGGCACGCCGGTGTCCAGCACGGTGGCGAAGGGTTGGTAGGGAAACGGGGTCAGCTCCATCGTGCCGATGCTGCCGAAGCTGTCGCTGGCGATCAGTTTGCGGTTGCCACCGTTTTCGTCCTGCGCGATCAGGGTGACCGGACCGCCGTCGGCGGAATAGCTGGCGTAGATGCGCTGCTGGTCCGGCGTGAAGAAGAGCGGAATGAAACTGTTGCCGTTCGCATCCCCATTGACCTGAACCCAGCTGCCGCCCTGCTGATGATAGAGCACGAATTTCCAGTCGTCGTTGCGGCCGTAGGCGTAATGTGCCTTGCCGTCACCGCCGACCATGAAGTCCATGCCGCTTACCTTGATCTGACCCATCAGGCGACGCGTATTCCTCTCCGCGTCGACGTCGTACAAGGTACTGTAATCCTGGCTCTCCCAACTGTAGGTGGTCATGTAGAAGTGGCCGTTGGCAGGGGTTGGCTGGCCAGCCACGAAACCTGCGCCGCGATCCGTGCTGCGGGTGCCGGCGCGTGAGCCGGTCTGGGTTTCGAACCCATAGAGATAGTCCTGCCTCTTGCCGTCGAAATCGGTGGCGATCACTTCGCCGGTCGCCGCAGGCTGGTCGATCGAACCTACCTGCTTGCCTTTTTCCACTACCAGCCGGGTATTGCTGGCCCAGGTGATGCCGACAGCCAGTTCGTACTTGGGCAGGCGCAGCAAGCTGACCGGCCGGGTCATGTCGGCCACGTCATAGACAGCCAGTGCGTGCGAATTGCCATCGGCGTAGTTCATGTTGACGGCGAGGTGCTTGCCATCCGGGGAGAGCTGTGGCATGGACAGTTGCGCGTGGCGGGCGAAGTCCTCTACAGGGACCCGGTCGGCGGCCGCAGCGACCACGGGCAACAGCAGGCAGGCAGCGGACAACATGGTCCGCACAAGACGACAATCCATCGATTTTCTCCCCTGACGCTCCAAAAGCCTGAGTCCGGTCGCCTGGAGCGAGGCGGTCGGGCCGGATGCGGACATCCCTGGATAATTGCAATGCAGCGCTCGTCCAGACTCCCCTGGGACGGGTGGCATCAGGTCGATTCTAGTTCTTGCCAAAGCCCGGTTGGAAGAGGCGCGTCGACGCCGTCCGTTTCGATGTCCCGCTACACTTGGACTTTGCTCGCCTGCCAGGCTGCCATGTCCGAACCCTACGTCGTCCATATCAACCCCGTCGCCTTTCAGCTGGGTCCCATCCAGGTGCATTGGTACGGCCTGATGTATTTGCTGGGATTCTTCTTCGTGGCGGTGCTCGGTGAATACCGTCGCCGACGCGGGCGCCTGCCGGTGAGCCGCGATGCGCTGGGCGACCTGCTGTTCTACGGCATGCTGGGCGTGATCGTGGGTGGACGCGTCTGGTACATGCTGTTCTATGCGGACATCGACTGGATCTGGACGGCGCCGCTGACCCTGTTCAAGGTGTGGGACGGCGGCATGAGCTTCCATGGCGGCCTGCTCGGCGTGCTGGCCGCCGGCTGGTGGTGGTCGCGGCGGCAGCAGTTGCATGTGTTCGACACGATCGACTTCGTGGCCCCGCTGGTGCCGATCGGCCTGGGGCTCGGGCGGCTGGGCAACTTCATCAATGGCGAGTTGTGGGGCAAGCCCAGCGACGTGCCGTGGGCGATGATTTTCCCGAGCGCACCGGACCGCCAGCCGCGGCACCCCTCGCAGTTGTACGAAATGCTGCTGGAAGGCGTGGTGATGTTCGTGGTGCTGTGGCTGGTTTCGCTGAAGCCGCGGCCGCGTTACCTGGTATCGGGGCTGTTTGCGCTGCTCTACGGCTGCTTCCGCTTCGCGGTGGAATTCGTGCGTGTGCCGGACGTCCAGCTTGGCTACCTGTTCGGTACGCAGTGGGTAACGATGGGGCAGATGCAGTCGCTGCCGCTGATTGCGGTTGGCCTGGTGCTCATGGCGATGTCGCGACGCGCCCCCACGCTGCCGCTGGCCGGGTGACGCAGCAGCGCTGCCTGTGCGCGATGTTCTTCGTCAGGTGACGAACAGCATCGCGCAGGGGGGCGCTCCTGCGGCTGTCTGGCGATCAGAAGTTGCGATCGCCGCCGATGATGTCGCCCAGCCCGCCGAGGATCGAACCTTCGCCGCGGCGCTGCCCACCGCCCTGCGGCGCCGCCGCCAGCATGCGGCCGGCCATGCGCGAGAACGGCAGCGACTGCAGCCAGACCGTACCCGGTCCGGTCAGGGTGGCCAGGAACATGCCTTCGCCACCGAACAGCATGCTCTTGATGCCGCCGACCGCCTTGACGTCCATGTTCACCGTGTCGTGGAACGCGACCACGCAGCCGGTGTCCACGTCGAGGCGCTCGCCGGCCTTCAGTTCGCGCTGCACCACCGTGCCGCCGGCGTGCACGAAGACCCAGCCGTCGCCTTCGAGCTTCTGCATGATGAAACCTTCCCCACCGAACAGGCCGGTCAGGATCTTGCGCTGGAAGAAAATACCCAGTTGCACGCCGCGCGCACCGGCCAGGAAGGCGTCCTTCTGGCAGATCAACCGGCCGCCGTGGTCGGACAGTTTCATGGCCATTACGGTGCCGGGGTAGGGCGCGGCGAACGCCACTTTCGCCTTGCCCTGACCGGCGTGGGTGAATACCGTGGTGAACAGGCTTTCGCCGGTGATCACCCGCTTGCCGGCGGACAGCAGCTTGTCCATCAGGCCGCCGCTCTGGCCGCCGCTGGAGCCGTCGCCGAAGACGGTGTCCATCTGTACCGCGGATTCCTTGTACATCAGCGCACCGGCCTCGGCGATCGCGCTTTCACCGGGGTCCAGTTCGATCTCGACGAACTGCATGTCGGTGCCGACGATGCGGTAGTCGATCTGGTCGGCACGGTCGCCGCCCATCGATGCCGGGATCGGCGGCGGCGCCAGTGGCGTGCTGCCGAATTCCGCCACGCTGCGGATCGGCTTCCATTCCGCAAACCCTTCGCACCAGCAATAGCCGTCCGGCTGGCGCTGCGCCTGTGCCCGCGCCGCGGCGTCGTCGAGCGGGCCGATCCGGTCGGTGTTCTCGCCGTAACTGAAAAACCATTGCGCCATGGTCCATCTCCTGGTGGAAAGGCCCGAGTCTAGGCCGGGGAAGTGCGTTGCGGGAGTGACCGTTGTCATGTCTCACGGGCTAGAATCCGATGATGCACGCTTATCTCGATCTGCTCCGCCACGTCCTCGACCACGGCACCGAAAAGACTGACCGCACCGGCACCGGCACGCGCAGCGTATTCGGCTGGCAGATGCGCTTCGATCTCAACCGGGGCTTTCCGCTGGTCACCACCAAGAAGCTGCACCTGAAGTCGATCGTGCACGAGCTGATCTGGTTCCTGCGCGGCGACACCAACATCGGCTACCTGAAGGAACACGGGGTACGCATCTGGGACGAGTGGGCGGACGCGAACGGCGACCTCGGCCCGGTCTACGGCGAACAGTGGCGCGCGTGGCGCACCGCCGACGGCGGCGTGGTCGACCAGATCGCCTGGGTGATCGAGGAGATCAAGCGCAACCCCGACTCGCGCCGATTGATCGTCAGCGCCTGGAATGTCGGTGAGCTGCCGAAAATGGCGCTGCTGCCGTGCCACACGATGTTCCAGTTCTACGTCGCCAACGGCAGGCTCAGCTGCCAGCTGTACCAGCGCTCGGGCGACATCTTCCTCGGCGTGCCGTTCAACATCGCCAGCTACGCGCTGCTGACCCACATGGTTGCGCAGGTCTGTGGCTTGGGCGTGGGTGATTTCGTGCATACCCTGGGCGATGCGCATCTGTACAACAACCACCTCGACCAGGCGCGGCTGCAGTTGAGTCGCGATGAACTGCCCTTGCCGCAGCTGAAGCTCAATCCGGCGGTGCAGTCGATCTTCGATTTCCGCTACGAGGACATCGCCATTGAGGGCTATCAATCGCATCCGGCGATCAAGGCGGCGGTCGCGGTCTGAGCGTTTGACGGGCGGGCAGGCCGATGTGCCGGGTCTTTTCAGGCGCCAGCCAGGTGGGCGCCGCGGCATGTCGTGACGAGTTGCCAGGCCGTCCGCGTGAACGTGCGTCGCTGCCGCGGCATTCGCGCAGCCTGCTAATATCCAAGGCAATCGGCGGCATCGCGCGCAACCGCCAACCGCCCCTTTGACTCAAGCCTTACAAGGACTCGCCATGGCCATCTCGCTGATTGCTGCACTCGACGAAAACTTCGCGATCGGCCGCAAGGGGCAGTTGCCCTGGCACCTGCCCGACGACTTGCGCTGGTTCAAGCAATTGACCACCGGCAAGAACGTGTTGATGGGCTACAACACCGCGTTGTCGATCGGCCGCGCGCTGCCGGATCGCGTCAACCTGGTGCTCAGCCGTCGCCACGAGGCGCCGTATCCCGGCCAGATCACCGTGCGCTCGATCGAGGAAGCGCAGGCGCGCTGCAGCGGTACCGGGCTGATGGTGATCGGCGGTGGCATGGTCTTCGCCGAGGCGCTGCCGCGTGCGCGTCGCATGTACCTCACCTGGGTCAGTGCCGCGATCGACGGCGCCGATACGTTCTTCCCGGGCGTGCATTTCAGCGAATGGACCGAGGTTTCGCGCGTGCACCACAAGGCTGACGCCGAGCATGCCTATGATTTCGACATGGTCGAATATCTGCGCAACAGCTGACGGCCATGCCGGCCGAGGTCAAGCCGGCCATGCACGTGATGGCCGCGGCCATGCTCGATGCCGGGGAGCGTGTATTGCTGGCACAGCGACCGCCGGGCAAGCACCTCTCCGGCATGTGGGAGTTTCCCGGCGGCAAGCTCGAGCCCGGCGAAACGCCCCTGGCCGGCTTGGCGCGTGAACTGCTGGAGGAAATCGGCGTCGTGCTGCTGCGTGCCGAGCCGCTGATTCGGGTACCCATCCACTACCCCGAGCGCGAACTGCTGCTGGACACGTGGCAGACGGAACACTGGGAAGGCGAGCCGCAATCGCTGGAGGGCCAGGCACTGCAATGGGTGATGCCGGAGCAGGTTGATCCATCAATACTGGCGCCTGCCGATCGTTGCATCCTGCAGGCGCTGCGGTTGCCCCGCCGCTACTCGATCACGCCCGCAGACCTGTCGCCGGACCAACGCGGTCCGTGGTTCGAACGCATCGGCCAGGCCATTGAACGCAGTCGGCAACTGGTGCAGTTGCACCTGCCGCTGTGGCCGCGCGATGCCGTGCGCGAGCTGGCCGCCGCCCTGTTGCCGCTGGCCCGGCGGCATGGTTCGCAGCTGCTGCTGAGCGGCGACATCGAAGGCGCGCTGATGCTGGGCATCGGTGTGCAGCTCGACGGTCGTCAAATGGCCGGCCTTTCGGCTCGCCCGCTGCCGCTGTCGCAACTGGTCGGCGCCAGCTGCCGCCATGCCGCCGACCTGGCCATGGCCGAGCAGCTCACCGCGGACTTCGCCACGCTGTCACCGGTCGCCGCCACCCGCACTCGCCTGCAGACCCCGCCACTGGGCTGGCCACGGTTCCAGGCCCTGGCCGAAGCCGCGGCGCTGCCGGTCTACGCCCTCGGCGGCATGGCCCCCGCGCATGTCGCCCAGGCCCGGGCGAACAGCGGCCAGGGTGTCGCCGGCATCCGCGAGTTCTGGCATTTGTAGGAGCGCCTGTGCACGATGTCTTTCGTCACGTTGCGGAAAGGCATGCGCACTTCGGCGCGCCCCTACGAGGTGCGCCGGGACAGCGCCAGGTAGTGTTGGTGCAGGTCGGCCACAGCGTGGTCGAGGGCGGCCTCGTCGCCACTGTTGTCGATCACGTCGTCGGCCAGTGCCAGGCGATCGGCCCGGCTGGCCTGGTTGGCCAGCATGCGGCGGGCCAGGGTCTCGTCGATGCCGTCGCGGGCAGTCAGGCGGGCCAATTGCGTCGCTTCGGGGGCATCGACCAGCAGCACGCGATCGACCCAGCGATAGTGTGCGAGGTTCTCGGCCAGCAGCGGAATGGCCAGCAGGCAATACGGGCCTCGCTCAGCCAGCGCGCGGTCGCGCAGCCATTGCCGCACGCGGGGATGGATGATGGCCTCCAGCGTCCGGCGTGCGCCTGGATCGGTGAACACGCGCTGGCGCATCGCGGCCCGATCCAGTCGGCCGGCGTCATCCAGCACCTCGGCACCGAATGCCGCGACCACCTCGGCCAGTCCGGGGGTGCCCGGTTCGATCACTTCCCGCGCCGCCACGTCGGCGTCATGCACGTGCACGCCCAGCGCTTCGAAGCGCCGGGTCACGGCGGTCTTGCCGGCGGCCACGCCGCCGGTGAGCGCAATGACCAGGGCGGGTGCCGCAGCGGTCATCGCATGCCGGTCAGGTGCAGGTAGCCGTTCAAAAGCTCGGGACCGGTCACGAACCAGACCCAGCCAGCCGCGGCGATGAACGGCCCGAACGGCATCGGGATCTCGCGCTCATGCTTGCGCAGGGCGATCAGGGTCCCGCCCACCAGCGCGCCGATCAGCGATGACAACAGCACGATCGGCAGCAGGGCGACCGGCCCCATCCACGCGCCCAGCGCCGCCAGCAGCTTGAAATCGCCGTGGCCCATGCCTTCCTTGCCGGTGAGCAGCTTGAATGCCCAATACACGCTCCACAGGCTCAGGTAACCGATGGCGGCGGCGAGGATCGCGGCGGGCGCGCTGACGAACATCGGCAGCAGCGACAGCAGCAGGCCCAGCCAGAGCAGCGGAAAGGTCAGCTGGTCGGGCAGCAACTGGGTACGAAAGTCGATGCCGGACAGCGCAATCAGCGTCCAGGTGAAAGCCAGCCCCGCCAGTCCGGTCCAGGTGGGGCCGAATTTCCACACGATCACCGCGCTCAGCACACCGCTGAGCAATTCGACGAGCGGATACTGGATCGAGATCTTCGCCTGGCAATAGCGGCAACGACCACCCAGCAGCAGCCAGCCCAGCAACGGAATATTGTCCAGCGCCGACAACCGATGCTTGCAGTGCGGGCAATGCGACGGCTCGCGCACGATGCCTGGTGGCAACGGTTCGTCTTCCGTCTGAAGTTCCAGCACATCGCGCGCCTCGTGTCGCCAGGCCGCCGCCATCCGCTCGGGCAGGCGCAGGATCACCACATTGAGAAAGCTGCCCACCAGCAGGCCGAGTACGGCAGCCAGGGCGATCCAGAGGGCGAAGGGAAGTTCGGGCATGCGTCAGCCTAGTTATTTTGCGTCCCCGGCGAGGGTACGGTGCCTGGCGTAGGGGCGCACCCTGTGCGCGATGCTCTTCGTAACGTGGCGGAAAGCATCGCGCACAAGGTGCGCTCCTACAAAAAAGCGGCGGGCAATGCCCGCCGGCTCTTGATGCTTTTGGCTGCGTCAGACCGTGCCGGCCAGCTTGAAGATCGGCAGGTAGAGTGCCACCACCATGCCGCCCACGATGCCGCCCAGCACCACCATGATGATCGGCTCGAGCAGGGTCGACAGCGTATCGACCGCGTTCTCCACCTCTTCCTCGTAGAACTCGGCCACCTTGAACAACATGTTGTCCAGCGCGCCGGATTCCTCGCCGATGGCGGTCATCTGCACCACCATGGTGGGGAACAGGCCGGTCTGTTTCATCGCCAGTTGCAGCTGGTGGCCGACCGAGATGTCGTCGCGCATCTGCCGCACGGCGTCGCCGTAGACGATGCTGCCGGTGGCGCCGGCCACCGCCTCCAGCGCCTCGACCAGCGGCACGCCGGCGCGGAAGGTCACGCCCAAGGTGCGTGAGAAGCGGGCGATCGCCGAGTTGCGCACGATATTGCCCATCACCGGCATCTTCAGCGACAACCGGTCGAGGAAGTGGGCGAACTTCAGCGAGCGCTTCTTGGCGACGACGATGGAGACGATGCTGCCGATGATCACGCCGATCACCAGCCACCAGTAGCTCTGCATGAACTCCGACATGCTCACCAGTACCTGGGTCGGCGCGGGCAGGTCGGCACCGGCGTCCTGGAAGGTCTTGGTGAACACCGGCACCACGAACAACAGCATGATCAGCATGACCAGGAACACCACGGCCAGCACCATCATCGGGTAGAACAGTGCCTTCTTGATCTTCTTCTTGATCGCCTCGGTGCGTTCCTTGTAGGTGGCCACGGTGTCCAGCACGGTGTCCAGCACACCGGAGGCTTCGCCGGCACGTACCAGGTTGCAGTAGAGCTCGTCGAACTGCACCGGGTAGCGGGCAAGGGCCTCGTTGAGTGAGGCACCACCCTCGATGTTCTGCTTCACGTCGAGCAGGATGTTCTTGAAGCGGACGTTCTTCTGGCCATCGGCGATGATGTCGAAGGACTGCACCATCGGCACGCCGGACGCCATCATGGTGGCGATCTGGCGGCTGAACACGGCCACGTCGCCCGGCTTGACCGTGCTGCCGGTCGAACCGAACATCGGCTTGGAACGCTCGCGCACGGTCTGCGGGTTCATGCCCTGGCGGCGCAGCTCGGCCTTGACCAGCGACGCATTCTTCGCCGGCATGTCGCCCTTCATGCGCTTGCCGCGCTTGTCCAGCGCCACCCATTCGTAGGTGGTCAGCTTGCTGACTTCGGCACGTTGGGCGCCGAGCGCGCGCGCCTTGTCGATGTTCGTTGCGGTAGCCGTGGCCATGCGCATCTTCCCCCAGTGGTCCAGTCCCGGCGCCGTCCCCCGCGGGCGGCAAACAAGATATTCGTGAAGCTTATGTCATTTTTGCCCCGGCAAACCGTGGCGCCGGACGCAACTTCAGTGCGGCATTCGTCCCGATTCGGCCAGTTACTCTTTGGTCACCCGGTCGATCTCGACCAGGCTGGTCAGGCCCTGCTTCACCTTGAGCAGCGCCGAAGCGCGCAGATCATTCACTCCGGCGGCCTTGGCCGCCGCGGCGATCTCCATGGTGTTGCCACCCAGCAGGATGATCTTCTGGATCTCCTCCAGCATCGGCATCACCTGGTAAATGCCCACGCGACCCTTGTAGCCATCGTTGCAGCCATCACAGCCGACGGCCTCATAGACGGTCATTCCCTCGTCAATGTCGGCCTGGCTGAAACCAGCGTCGAGCAGCACCTTCGCCGGCAGATCCATCGGCTTCTTGCAGTCGTGCAGGCGCCGGGCCAGGCGCTGGGCGATGATCAGGGTGACCGAGGAGGTGATGTTGTACGGGGCGATGCCCATGTTCATCAGGCGCGAAATGGTCTGCGCCGCGTCGTTGGTGTGCAGGGTGGACAGCACCATGTGCCCGGTCTGCGCGGCCTTGATCGCGATCTCGGCGGTTTCCAGGTCGCGGATTTCGCCGACCATGATCACGTCCGGATCCTGGCGCAGGAACGAACGCAGCGCGCTGGCGAAGGTCATGCCGCGCTTCACATTCTGCTGCACCTGGTTGATGCCTTCGACGCGGATTTCCACCGGGTCTTCCACGGTGGAGATGTTGCGTTCCGGCGTGTTGAGCATGTTCAGGCCGGTATACAGCGACACCGTCTTGCCCGAGCCGGTGGGGCCGGTGACCAGTACCAGACCGTAGGGCTTGTGGATCGCGTCGACATAGAGCTTCTGCTGATCCGGCTCGTAGCCCAGCTTCTCGATGCCGATCTTGGCCGAGGAGCCGTCCAGGATGCGCATCACGATCTTTTCGCCGAACAGCGTGGGCAGCACGCTGACACGGAAGTCGACCGCACGTGTCTTGGACAGGTTGAGCTTGATGCGGCCATCCTGCGGCACGCGTCTTTCGGCGATATCCAGCTGCGACATCACCTTGATGCGCGAGGAGATGCGGTTGGCCATCTTCATCGGCGGGTTGGCGACGGTGCTGAGGATGCCATCCAGGCGCACGCGTACCCGGTACTGGGTTTCGAACGGTTCGAAATGGATGTCCGAGGCGCCACGACGGATCGCGTCGACCAGCACCTTGTTGATGAACTTCACTACCGGTGCGTCGTCGCCACCGGTTGCGTCGATGCCGCTGCTGGACTCGCCCTCGCCATCCCCCGCTTCGATATCCAGTTCGTCGAGGTCGCCACCACCCATGTCAGGCATGGTATTGCGCATGTTGTTCAGCAGACCTTCGATCACTTTCTGCAGTGAACCGCGCTCGACCAGGATCGGCTCGACCATGCAGTTGGAGTGGAACTTGATCTCGTCCAGCGCATGCGACTGCATCGGATCGGCGATGCCCACGTACAAGCGCTTGCCGCGACGGAACAGCGGCAGCGCCTGGTGCTTGGTGATCAGCGCTTCGCTGATCAGGTCCAGCGGCATCGTGGCGGGATTCAACGAGGTCACGTCCATCATCGGCATGCCGAACTCGACCGACGCCACCCGTGTCAGTTCGGCGCCCTCGACCAAGCCGTGATCCAGCAACCAGGTGCCGAACGCGGCCTTCTGTTGCCCGCTGTCCGCCATGGCCTTGCGGACCACGTCCTCCGGCATCACCCCTTCGGACACCAGCCGACGCGCCATGCCGGACAGACCCGTAAGCGATGGTTGCAATTGAGATGACATAAACGGCTCGACTTTGCCCCTGTATGTTGTTGAATCTACCGCAGTGCGGCCCTCAGGTCATCCATTCCCTGTCGATGCGGCACGGCATGGTGATTCAGTGTACAAAGCCAGCCCCCGCGCAGAGGCCCGGCTTTGCTCCTCCCCGTCCATGGCAGGGGAAGGCTGGGTGGGAGTGCTTTTGCCTTTGACGCCAAGAGCGACCCCACCCCAACCCTCCCCTGCGAACAGGGGAGGGAGCAAAAGCCACCCGTTCGATTCCTCCGCTGCTTGCCCGATCCCCACGGCCGATTCCTCCCCCTGCCTGCAGTGGGAGGGCAGGAGGGGGTAAAGCTCTTGATCTCCCTCCATGGTTGCCCGACGCCACCCGACCGATTCCTCCCCCTGCTTGCAGGGGGAGGGCAGGAGGGGGTGAAGCTCTTGATCTCCCCCCAACCAACCCCGCACTGCCAACTTCCCTTCTGACCCCATCCCCCCTTCACGCTATGATCCCTCCCATAATCAGGGGAGCCACCTGTTGAACCGCCTCAGCATCATCCTGCCCGCCAAGAACGAAGCGCCCGCGCTGGCGGCGTTGCTGCCGCGCCTGCGTGCCGCCCATCCCGACGCGGAAATCATCGTCGTCGACGACGGCTCCACCGACGAAACCCGCAGTACCTGCAAGGCCAGCGACATCACCTGCCTCAGTTCGCCGTACTCGATGGGCAACGGCGCGGCGATCAAGCGTGGCGCCAGGGCCGCTACAGGCGACATCCTGATCTTCATGGACGGTGACGGCCAGCACGACCCCGCCGACATCAAGCGCCTGCTGGACCAGTTGAACCGCGGCTACGACATGGTCGTCGGCGCCCGCGACTGGGACAGCCAGGCCGGCGTCGGCCGCGGCCTGGCCAACACGCTGTACAACTGGCTGGCCAGCCGCATGACCGGCCACCCCGTGCTCGACCTCACCTCCGGCTTCCGCGCCGTGCGCGCAGACAAGTTCCGCGAATTCCTGCACCTGCTGCCCAACGGCTTCAGCTACCCCACCACCAGCACCATGGCCTTCTTTCGCAGCGCCTACGCCGTGGCCTACATCCCGATCAAGGCCGCCCAGCGCGTCGGCAAAAGCCACATCAAGCCCCTGCGCGACGGCCTGCGCTTCCTGCTGATCATCTTCAAGATCGCCACCTTGTACTCGCCGCTGAAGCTGTTCGTGCCGGCGAGCGTGGTGTTCTTCCTCCTCGGCTGCGCCAACTACGCGTGGACCTTCATGCATGAAGGGCGCCTCACCAACATGAGTACGCTGCTGTGGAGCGCAGCGGTGATCGTGTTCCTGATCGGACTGATTTCGGAGCAGATCACCGGCTTGATGTATCGACGTGATGCCTGAACGTCCTTCCTCCGCTCCATGGGCATTGCTGGTAACACGCAATTTTCCGCCCCTGCTCGGCGGCATGGAAAAGGTCAACCAACATCTGCTCGAAGCGCTGGAGCCTGTATGGCGAACAGCGTTGTGCGGGCCTGCGGGGTGCGCACAATACGCTCTGCCACGGACGGAGGTGCGGCAGAGCCGGGTTAAGCCGTTGCCATTGTTCCTGGCTGCGATGCTGTGGCAAGCGACACGTCTGGCGTGGCGACGCAAACCCGAATGGGTCATTGCCGGCAGCGGCCTCACCGCGCCGATCGCCTGGCTGGCGGCGCGATGCGTAGGGAGCAAGGCGGCCGTCTATCTGCATGGGCTCGACATCGTGGTGCCCAGTCGCATGTATCAATGGCTATGGCTGCCATTCATCCGAGGCTGCGATCTCGTCTTGGTGAACAGTGGCAACACGGCGCGATTGGCACAAGGGAATGGCGTACGATCCGGCAAAGTGCATGTGCTGCATCCGGGGACCGATCTGCCCACGCTGGACGCCACGGCAGCACGCGATTTCCGCGAGCGCCATGATCTCGGGCGGCGGCCGCTACTGCTTTCGGTGGGACGATTGACCCAGCGCAAGGGGCTTGCCGAGTTTGTGGCGAAGGCGTTGCCGGCAGTTGTTTCCCATTGCCAGGACGCGTTGCTTCTGGTCATTGGCGATGAGGCCAGTGATGCCTTGCATACGCGAACAGGCTCGGAGCGCGAGCGCATCCTCGCCGCGGCCCGTGATGTCGGCGTCGAGAGAAACCTCCACTTTCTCGGGCGCTGCGACGAAGCAACCCTTGGCGCGGCCTACCAGGCCGCCGATCTGCACATCTTCCCCGTGCTTGAATTGCCGGGCGATGTGGAGGGCTTTGGCATGGTGGCGCTGGAGTCGGCGGCGCACGGTCTGCCCACTGTCGCCTTTGCAGTGGGGGGGGTGCCAGACGCCGTACAGGATGGACGGACCGGCACTCTGGTCGAGCCGGGCGACTATGGCAGTCTGGGCGAGGCCGCGATTTGGCAGCTTGCGCAGACCCGTGATGTATCGACTGCAGCCATCTGTCGAGAGTTCGCAGCCGGCAGGGCCTGGCCGGTCTTCGGCGAGCGCCTGCGCAAGCTGCTGGGTACGTCGGATGTCTGACACCCGACCGACCGATCACTCTACTGACGCGGGCGACGCGCCGTCGCGTAGGCCCCACGCCGTGCTTGATCTGCCTTCGCGCCGCTTCAAGGGGCTGAAGATCGAGCGACTTCTGGATCTGGCCAATCGCCCGCAGCCGCTACGTATGCTGGAAGTCGGTACCGGCTCGGGAGGGATTGCCCATTACTTCGGAACGCATCCGCAGTTGTGCTGCGAAGTGGATGCTGTGGACGTCCACGACAATCGTCTGGTAACCGAGGGCTATCGCTACCACCAAGTGCACGACACACAGCTTCCCTTTGCGGATCGGTCGTTCGATGTTGTGTTGAGTAACCATGTCATCGAGCACGTTGGGGACGAGCAGGCGCAGCGCGCGCACCTGAAGGAACTGCATCGAGTACTGCGCCCCGACGGCGTGGGCTATCTGGCCGTGCCCAATCGCTGGATGCTGGTTGAACCTCATTACAGGTTAGCGTTCCTGAGCTGGCTGCCGCATGCTTGGCGCACGCCTTATCTTCGGTTGGCAGGCAAGGGCAGCGCATACGACTGCGAGCCCCTGCAGATGGGGCAAGTCGAGCGGTTGTTCAGGGATGCCGGCTTG
This sequence comes from Rhodanobacter ginsengiterrae, assembly GCF_050026815.1. NCBI lineage: Bacteria > Pseudomonadati > Pseudomonadota > Gammaproteobacteria > Lysobacterales > Rhodanobacteraceae > Rhodanobacter > Rhodanobacter ginsengiterrae. Next base: position 149,864 of record NZ_JALBWO010000053.1, read on the forward strand.
GATGGTCGCAACCTGTGCATCGATGCGCTGCGCGCCACGTTAGAGATCGAGCGTCCGAAGTCTCTTTCGGCAGCCGTCCTGCGGCACATCCCCGACAGGGCATTGCTTCCGTTGCGACGGATCATTCCGACGCTGATCTATCGCTTTCGACGTACGACTTCCGAGAACAGCTGATCAAGCCGCAGCGCGTGTTCGTGCCAGGTGGGGCGTGGGCCGTATTCAGCGCGCGGCGTATCCAGAAGGTCCAATATGCGTTCAGAAAAACTTGCTGCATCCCCGGGCTGGACGAGATGATCGGCACTTCCTGCGAGCATCCAGCGCACAGGCGCGGTATCCGTCGCCACGACAGGCACGTGACAAGCCATGGCTTCGCACAGCTTGGCCGGGTAGCTGTATCGACCGAAGCTGGTATCGGCAGTGACTACACAGGCAACGTCGAGGGCATTGATCAATTCGGGAAGCTGTACATCGGCTACGTAACCGGTGCCCACTACGCCCGGTTCGGCTAGTGCCTCCGGTGGTGGTCTGCCACTCAGCACAAGCTGCAGGTCGGGTTGCAATGCACGCGCCCGTCGGAACGCATCGAGCAGCATGGTGGTGCCCCGGTTCCTGGCCCAGCTTCCGATGTAACCGATCAAACGTGCCTCGCTCGGTAGCCCCAGAGCGAGTCGGCATGCCTGCTTGTCGAGCGGTCGGAACTCCGGGTCCGCGACCATGGGAATGATTTCCACCGGATGGCCACCTCGGCGGTGTGACTGCAACCGTTGCGCCAACTGTGGGCCTGCAGCGGTTACCAAATCGGCGGCGCGGATCGATCGCCTCCAAAGCAAGTGCAATGGGAGATTCCACGGCATATACGCTTCATAGTTGTCGTAGGCGTCGATCGCAACACAGGCCCCGGTAGCGCGGCCGAGTCGGCCTGCCATCCAACCATAGTAGGTATCAGACACGCCCATGACCCAGTCGGGCCGGAATTCATTGGCATGCTGACTCAGTTTGCCGTAGAGGCCGCTGATGCCGAGCGTTCGGAGGTCCTCGTTCAACCATTCCACGCCGGCGATGCGGACACGTGAAGAGGAGAAATTCCGATGGCTGCAGAGCAACACCTGAACTTCATGGCCAAATGCGGCTAGCGCTGTAGGAAGATTATGGAATCGGCCGTACGGGCGTTCGATGAGATCCCGCTGCTGTGGATGGCGCTTGCCAATGAAGAGAATTTTCATTGTGGAGAAAGTGCCTCACCGATGATTTCGTTGAGGCATGCGTTGAACTGGGACTGTCCCCATTTGCTGGACCGCAATTTCCCCGCCGCCGAGAGGCGTGCGCACAAAGCGTCGTCCGTCGCGAGAGAGACGATGGCAGCGGCGATATCCGCCACCGACAATGGGTCGAAAAGCAATGCGGCTTCGCCAACTTGTTCTGGCATGGCGTAGATGTTCGATAGCGCCATTGGACACCCGACAACCATGGCTTCGAGTGGTGGAATATTGGTGGGACCAAAAAAGGTCGGCATGACTAGCGCGCGTGCCTTTCGGTAGAAAACGGACATGTCCTCCTCTGGAATGTAGCCGAGGATATGGACCCGGTCACGGAGATTGAGCTTGCCTATCGTGTCGAGAACCGTTGCATAAGCATTCTTCTTTGATCCGGCTAATACCAGGTGGACATCGGGGGCGGATTCGATCGCCTTGGCCAGCGCTTCGAGCAAGCGGACATGGTTCTTGTGTTCCCAGAACTGCGCCGGATAGAAGAGAAACTTTGGCGGCAAGATGTAGCGGGAATCAAAGTCAATGGGGGCCGCGTCGTTGATGTAGTCGGGGGCTACGAAAGGCAGCACATGGACGCGCCGGGTGGGCACTGGATAGGCTTCGAGCACGTGAGCCTTGCCGATTTGAGAGTCCACGAGAATAGCGCGGGCATTCGCGCACAGGTTCCGGTAGTGGCGCTCCCTGCGCCAGTAGAGGCCCCAGCCGGACACTTCTGGAAACTGCCTCTCATGTCGGTGCATGAGGTCGTGAATTACACCGATGGTTCTGCTGGGCAATGCGTAGGTCAGTACATCCTGAGCGGGGAATATCCAGAGATCGCACTCCTGGCGCAACAGGTGTCGAGTCAACCTGTGGACATAGGGTGCAAGCCTGTGCCAGAGCGCGATAGGAAAGCCCAGCCTGAGTGCCAGCCGAGTAGCTGGCTCGAACCGGCTTTCATGTAGGGTCAACACCTCGATATCCGGATGTTTAGCGAGAATGGACGACCAGGCAGGATGGGCGGCGGCGACGACGACGTCGTACGCGCTGCGAGGTAAGGCCGAAATCGCAGTCAACATGGACTGCGCGTATTGAAACGCACCCCCGCCCTCTGGAGGAAAGCCTAAATAGAGGCCAATGCGCTTCATTTTGCGGCAACAAAGCAGGCATTCCAGGTTTCCAATCCTGGCTCTCCTCCAACCATCCATGTTTCAAGCGCAATTCGCTTCATGCCAGCCATCTCAAGCAGCATGTCGACTTCGGGCGCGAACAGATAGCGCATCGGGTGGACCTCCTCGATGGTTTCGTTGCCTTCGGGTCTGTCGACACGGATATCGTAGTGCACGTCGACCCGATTGTCGTTGGGATACTGCACTGGTTTGGCGGTTCGGGTGATTTCGAAACCGTCACCGTGCAACTCGCGCACCCGCTGCCGAGGCGGGTCCGTCAGCACACCTGGTCCATACCAGCAGTCGAAGATGAAGAGGCCGCCCGGGCCAAGGTGTGCCGTAGCGGTGCTCATCGCCGCAGCGAGATCGGTATTGGATGTCTGATAACTCATGACGTGAAACAAGGCTAGGACGGCATCGAAACCACGTCCGGCACGGAAGTCTCGGAGATCGCCCCGCGTAAAACTGAGGCCGTGTTCTCCGGATTGCAGGCTGCGCTCCTCGGCTCGTCTCACCATGGCTTCACTGCGATCGACTCCAGTAATGGTGTACCCAAGCTTCCTGAGTTCACGTGCGTGCATTCCTGTGCCGCAGCCGAGTTCAAGGATTTCACCTGGAGCGGGTTGGTAACGGCGGATTAACCCGTCCACATAGGCTGCCTCCCCGGCATAGTCCTTGTCGCGATACAGGAGGTCATAATAGGCGACGTAGGCGTCAAAATTCTTGCTCATCCGAGTACCTTCCATACCGCATCGGCCACCTGACCCATATCGGTGTCGGTCAATGCCATACCGCTCGGGATATAGAAACCCTGGCGATAGAGACGCTCTGACACGGGGTGCGAATCTTTCGCAAATAATCCCATTCGCCTCAATACCGGTTGCTCGTGCATGGGACAGAAAAATGGGCGGGTTCCAACGCCCTCGGCAGCAAGAAGGCGCATCGCCTCCTCGGCATTGATGCCCTTGCTTTCGTCTATGACCAGTCCAAATACCCAGTAAATGTTCCGTGCATAGTTGGTTTCAGGCAGCGGAATCTGCACGCCGGGCAGCGACGACAGCGCCGCGGCATAGCGCGCGCCCATGCGGCGTTTCCGGTTCGCGAACTCATCAAGACGTGCCAGCTGCGCCAAGCCAAGTGCGGCCTGCAAGTTCGTCATGCGCAGATTCCAGCCAAGCCGCTCGTGCACAAAGCGCTTTTGCGGCTGAAAGCAAAGGTTTCTCAAGCTCCGGCAATCATCGTCCAAGGCGGAGTCGTCGGTCAGAATCATCCCGCCTTCGCCGGTAGTGACATGCTTGTTAGGATAGAAGCTGAATGTACTCAGATCGCCAAAGCTTCCGCACGGGCGCCCCTTGTAAGTCTGCCCATGCATTTCGGCCGCATCTTCTATCAGCTTGAGGCCGTATCGGTCCGCGATGTCCAGCACAGGGTCCATGTCCACCGGTAAGCCGTAAGTGTGCACGACCATGATCGCCTTTGTGCGCGACGTGATCTTCGCCTCGATCTGATGCACGTCCATGTTCCAAGTGACGGGATCGCTGTCCACCAGCACAGGTACTGCCCCTGCTCGAACGATCTGCCCGATGCAGGAAATGATGGTGAAGGCTGGCATGATGACTTCATCGCCCGGGCCGATGTTCAGCGCATCAACGGCCGCATCAAGTGCGGCCGTTCCATTGCACACGGCAATGCCATGTCTGCGCCCCATGCTGGCTGCGAATTGCTCTTCGAATTGCCGAACGAACGGCCCTTCGGATGAAATCCAGCCGGATTCGATACATTCGAGCAGGTATTTTTTTTCGTCACCATCCAGCAGCGGCGTATTTACCGGAATCATGAGTCTATGCTTCGTAGTTTGATTTGATCGGCGGGTACTGTATCGAAACGGGTCTTGTCCTGGTCTCCTGCATAGGGGCCTTGTTTGACTTCGATGATTTCCGTCGGCTCCAACATTTCGAACCCGTGCCCACCGTACGCAAGCAGGATTACATCCCCCGTTTCAAGAATCATGCTTTCCAAGTAATCCTGCTGATCGGAATAAAAGTCGACGCGCAATCTTCCACTTCGGATCACGAGCACTTCCTTGGTGTATTGGACTTCGCGCATCACCGGGCGATGGACGTGGGGCTCAATCACGTAACCCGTGGGCCGATTCATGTAGCCCAATTGTTGAGAGTAGCTTCCGGGCGTGAAGAACTCGATGCCATCGGCCCGGAACTGGCGACGGACAATTAAAGCCAGCTCTTGCTCGTTGTGGAAGATTCGCTGGATTGCCGTTAGGTGTGTCATGTCGATTGGTGTGCCCGGTGATTATCAATTGGCATCAACTTGTGAGCGCCGCAGGTTACGAGATCCATTGAAGTGGTCGCGAACTATAAGGTTCCAAGGATGCGTATGAGTGCTGCTGGCCAGCGGCCGCCGATTTCATGCTTGGCGAGCATGACCGCAATGGTCTCGACGGTGAGTAACGGCGATGCGCCAACGTACTCGCAAACATCCTCGAAACACCTCAGGCCCAGACCTCTGGCAAGGGCCCTGCCGCGCACTGCGCGCCACCCGCTTGGGCCAAGAATGCGCTCGATCTCTGCTTTGTGCTTGGACGTGACATAGCAATAGCCAGAAAAGTCGCGATTTCGATCGTCGCTAATGCTTCCTTCGCCATGCCGGTGCCAGCAAAATAGCGGTTGGCCAATGAAAGAAAATTTTGCGCAGCGGGCAAGACGAATTGCGGTGTCCCATTCTTGGTAAGATGGGCAATGGGTGTCTAGAAATCCAATTTGCTGCAGCTTTGAGCGATGAACTACCATGCCTTGAAACATCGGTCCCGGCCGAGTTAAGAGCTTCGCGTAGCAGTCACCTTCAATTGCGGGAATATTCAGGGGCGAAGCTATTCCGGAGTGGTTGTCTACGCAGATTCCGGCGGAGTGCAGAACGACATCCGCGCTTCCACGAAGAGCGGTAAGACGCTGATGCTGTATTTCCAGCTTGTTCGGTAGCCAAAAATCATCGGAATCATTGAACGCGATCCATTCGTTCCTCGCGGCAAGAATCCCGGTATTCCGTGCAGCTTGGGCACCCATCGGCTGAGCGTGCCGTATGACCCTGACGCCAGGTAACTGCATGACGACATCAGCTGTTCCGTCTGTCGAACAATCATCGACAACAATAACCTCCTGAGCTGGGCAACTTTGGTCCAGGACGGAAGTTACTGATGCTTTGATCAACGAGACTCTGTTCCTTGCGGGAATGACAACAGAGACTGGGATGGATTCCATCATTTCGAGGTGACCAATCGTAGGGCCGTATAGCGACCAAGCAGCGCGACGGTATATATCAGAACAAAAGCGTATGCGGCACCAATGATTCCGAGAGCATGGATGGCGAGAACCAGAATTGCCGCATATATCAGGGATTCGGCGACTTTCAACTTGGCGTCAATGTCCATGCGGCCGATGACTGCCAGTGCGGGGGAGACGACGTGGCAACACGAGCGAGCCGCGCAACCAAACAAGATGATGAGCGATAGATTTATCGCCTCGAACCACTTGCTCGATGGAAAGAGCATATGGCTCGCTATCCTGGCGGACAGTAGCGCCAAGAATGCCAAGAGAAAAATCGCGCCGGTGGCCATCAGATAGCGATGCACGGTGCGCTTGAGCCAGCCGGGTTCGCTTGTGGTCACGCGCGAGGCGAGATGCGGTGTGGCGGTACGGGCGAGAGTGGAAATGTGTAATTGGCCGGGTGCTTCCGCAATCTTCTGGGCGAGCAGATAGATGCCTGATGCGGCGGGCGATACCATGGCTCCCAGCAATAGTTTGTCGAGACCATTGGTCATGTAGGTGGCCAGCGAAATCACAGCGAGCGGACGACCCTGCAGTGTCAGTCTGTATAGCAATGGAAGGGAGAACTTCTTGAGTGGCCTGCTGAGCGCGAGTGTGTAGGAGAGGACCGTGGAAAAAGTCGTAGATACGATCTGACCGATGGGAATCAGCCATATACTCGGCCAGCCCATCAGCAGTATGCAAACCGTGATCAGTGCAATGATTTGCCCAGCGATATCGCAATGAGCGCTTGACGAAAATAGGCCACTCCTCTCCAACTGGAGTAGCGCCGGATTTGCGCAGGCGGAAACGACCGTGGACGCCGCTATTGCAAAAGAAAGTCCGACGAGAAGACTGGTGGGGGCGCTGATAAATATGGCGGTGACGAGCGCGACGGGAACCGTGGCCATCGCAATAAGTACACGGGCAATCAGTATTCCCAGCCATGTGGTTCCAAGTAGTTGGGGTTCATCGTTTGTGGATAGGTCGGAGAGGCGAGTGACGTAAAGATACTTGAGGCCGCCATCAGCGAAGACACCCGCTGCAGCTGCTATTGAAGCGGCGATGGCGTAGGTGCCAAAGTTCGTCAGGCTGGTTGAGCCAGCAACGAGGAACAGTCGAGCAAATGCAGCTGCCTGGGCCGTAATCGTGCCAGCGGTGGCCCAGCGGATCGAGATTGAAAGATCGCGTGGTCTCACGCAAGCTTCTCGATCAGCACGCAACCCTTTTCCAGAGGCAGCCATGTCAACTTGGCCGCTGGGCAGAGTGCCGACCAAGCCTGGATCATCCGCCGATCTCCGGGGCGATTCGTATCGTCGAAGATCATAATGCCGCCAACCGACAGGAGCCGCCAAAGCGTAACTAATGCCGGTTCGCGCGCATTTGGATCGAGATCTGTGGGCGGTCCGTCGACGATGACGATGTCAAGCTGGCCGATATCGGCGATGACGGATTCGTCATACCACGCAGAACTCCGCAGCGGATCCTTTACCAGTGGAGCATGCCGAATCTCGGCAAACGCGCAGAGTCCCGCTTGTTCAAGTTCGACAGAGGTCGCATGCGCATAACTGGCGTCATGATCTAGGCTGTACAGGTGTCCGTGATTGTTCCACTTCAGAGCTGAGGCAGTGACTATGGTCGATATGCCGGAACCCAACTCAAGAAGGCGTGAGGGCTTCCGCTTCCTTATTTGTCTGGCGATCTCAGAGAGCAAGTCAGGAGATGCAGTCCATTCGCTTATTCCAGGGGGAATGTATCCATCGGGAAGCAAACGCATCAACGCGACGATGTCCCACATGCGAGTCCGCATCCCACGCACCGACTCTGCCCACCGCAGTGCGCGACGCCAGTAGGACCTCGCGCTGATGACGACGACAACAAAGGCGGTGATGGCGGCAAGGGCAGATATTGCAAAGATGTCAACGTTCATTGGCGCGCTCAAGAAAATCTGCATATGTGGACGCCAGCCCGGAACTCAGCGATCGAAATGAATGCCACCCGAGGCTTCGTATCACCGCTGAATCCAGTAACTTGCGCGGCGCTCCATCGGGTTTTCCGAGATCGAAGTAAAGATGTCCTTCAAAGCCCACTGTATTGGCGACGACGCGCGCGATGTCCGCGATGGAATGTTCTAGGCCGGAGCCCACGTTGACCAATTCATTGCCGTCGTAGTTCTGTGCAAGCAACAGAAGCGCGTCCGCGAGATCATCCACATGCAACAGTTCTCGCAATGGCCGACCCGTCCCCCAGACGGCGACTTCCTTGTCCCCTCGCATTTTGGCTTCGTGGAAACGCCGAATCAGCGCCGGTATCACATGCGAGTTGTCAAGATCGAAGTTGTCGCCTGGCCCATACAAATTGGTCGGCATGGCGCAGATGGCATCAAACCCGTACTGCTGTCGATACGCCTGACACATCTTCAACCCGGCGATCTTGGCGATGGCATACCATTCGTTGGTCGGCTCCAGCGGACCGGTCAGCAGGTATTCCTCCTTGATCGGCTGCGGACAGTCGCGCGGATAAATGCAGGACGAGCCGAGGAACAGCAGCTTCTTCGTGCCGTGCTTCCACGCGTTGTGGATGACGTTGGTTTGGATCGCCAGGTTGTCGTGGATGAATTCGGCGGGATAAGTGCTATTGGCATGGATTCCACCGACCTTGGCGGCAACGAGGAATACATACTCGGGACGCTCGCTCGCGAAGAATGTTTCGACAGCGGCCTGGTTGGTGAGGTCCAGTTCCGAGTGGCTGCGCGAGATCAGGTTGGTGGCGCCGTCGGCAGTCAGGCGACGGACAAGCGCGCTGCCGACCAGTCCGCGGTGACCTGCAATATAGATACGGGAATCGAGATTCATATGAGCTATTCCTGCGGCGAGTGCGCTTTGAACCCGACACTCGCCACAAGTGCGTCCCGCTCGGCGAGAGCCAAGTCGCTGCGCATCATCTCGCCGACAAGCTCTGCAAATCCGGTGCGCGGAACCCAACCCAGCTGTCTACGTGCCTTGCTCGGATCACCCAGCAGAGTGTCCACTTCTGCCGGCCGGTAGTAGCGTGGATCGATGGCGACAACGTGCTGACCGGGACGGGCAAATGAATGATCCGGTGCTGTTTCTATGCACGCGTATTCGTCGGCGCCGCTGCCATGCCATGTGAGGGTGATGCCGAGTTCACCGGCGCTTTGCTCAACGAATTCGCGAACCGAATGCTGCGTTCCCGTGGCGATCACATAGTCTTCCGGTTTCTCTTGCTGCAGCATCATCCACTGCGCTTCGACGTAATCACGCGCATGGCCCCAATCACGTCGCGCATCAAGATTGCCGAGGTAGAGGCAGTCTTGCAGGCCCAGGTGGATGCGGGCCAGCGCACGGGTGATCTTCCTCGTCACGAAGGTTTCGCCGCGCCGGGGGGACTCATGGTTGAACAGGATACCGTTGCAGGCGTACATGCCGTACGACTCGCGGTAGTTCACCGTGATCCAGTACGCATAGAGCTTGGCTACCCCGTAGGGCGAGCGCGGGTGGAACGGTGTTGTTTCGCGCTGCGGCGTTTCCTGCACCAGGCCGTAGAGTTCGGAAGTCGACGCCTGATAGAAGCGGGTTTTGCTCTCCAGTCCAAGGATGCGAATGGCCTCGAGAACCCTGAGTGTCCCCATGGCGTCGGTATTGGCGGTGTACTCCGGAGTCTCAAATGACACCTGTACATGGCTCTGCGCGCCGAGGTTGTAGATCTCGTCCGGCTGTACCTGTTGGATGATGCGGATCAGGTTGCTGGCGTCCGTCAGGTCGCCGTAATGCAGGAAGAAGCGTGGTGCGCTTTCGTGCGGGTCCTGGTACAGGTGATCGATGCGGTCAGTGTTGAAGGAAGAGGCCCGCCGCTTGATGCCATGGACTTCGTAACCCTTGGCCAGCAGGAATTCCGCGAGGTAGGCCCCGTCCTGGCCGGTAACTCCCGAAATAAGCGCACGCTTCATGTCTGGTCCGATGGTTGGTAGTGGCCGCAAGATAACAGTCTAAGTGCTGGCCGTCCGTGTGCGTAGCGGCAGTTCGGGTTGGGGTGTGTCTGTTCGAGAATGCGAACGCCCGTGTCGCCCCCACACGCATCAGGCGGTGGGCCGGAGCTTGCCCTCGGCTCACGGGCAAGTTCATGGGGTGTTGCCAGCGTAGACATCGATATATCGAGGCCAAGCCCACGTTTTGGCTGTTAAATGTCAATTTATTGATGTTTAAAGCCTAGGGGCAATCCGGCGAAACCGCGTGGCGAGCCAAGGCAGGTCCACGCTGAAGGATGACTTCCCAGCGACTGCTTACGGCAAATCCACCAAGGCGTGCAGTTCGTCCAGGCTCTGGTTCAACCGCCCGCCCACGTTCAAGCCTTCCAGCCCTTGCAGTGCGACGCGTGCCTCTTGCTTGTGACCTTGCGCCGCAAGCATGCGGATCAGGGTGATCCGGTAGGCGGGTTCGTCGGGACTGGCCTTGACGGCCGCATCGGTCATGCGCTCGCCGAGGTCGTGTTCGTCAAGCACATTCCAGGCGTAGTCGCCGTAGGTGGCAAACAGGCGCGCACCGGGATGGGAATGGGACAGCGCCGCAGTAAAGGCTTGCCGCATGCGATCGACAGGAAGGTTGCAGTGACGGTCGCGGGCGCACTGGGTCAGCGCGCCCAGCGAGCTTTCATCCTGCACCCCGGGCGGGTGGGCTTTCAGCTTGGCGATCATGCTGTCCCACCACGCGTCCTTCAGTGGCAGCTCCATCCGTGCATTCATGAAGATCAACGCCTGCTCCGGAAGGATCGAGGAATGGGGCAACCTGGCGGAGGCTTGCAGTGGCGCGTAGGCCAGCCGGGTGAACGGCGACGCGGGGTTGTAATGCGAGTAGATGATGTAGGTACGACCCAATTCGTACTGGGCGCGCGGTGACTGCGGCGCGCGCGATGCCAGTTCCTCAGCCAGTCGCAACGGATTGCCCCAGGCATGGGCGGTGATGGCGGTGAGCGCCGTCCAGTGCAGCATCAGTCCGGCCAGCAACACGTAGCGCGGTAAGGCCATCGGTAGCCGGTCCGTGGACTCACTTGCTGGTGGCTCGTCCCCCACCAAGCTTGTTGTAGGAGCGCACCCCGTGCGCGATGGGTTTGTTTCGCGCACAGGGTGCGCTCCTATAGGGAAGGTGCCGCGTGAGGGCGCAGCGAGCAACGGCACAACCGCCAGCAGCAGTCCAAAGCTGGCGAAGTAATTGCGATGCTCGTAGATCAGCTCCAGCGGAAGCACGGTGCCGGTCAGCAAGTGGCAGCCGAGAAACAGTGCAATACCGAGCGCGGCCAGCGGCCGGCGTCGACGCAACCATGGCAACATCGCCATCAGGCTGACCAGTAAGACGATGCTGGTCAGGGTGGTCCATGGCGTCAGCAAGCCGGTCGAGACTTGGAAGTCGTCGTGATAGAACGACAGCGCATCCGGGGTGGGCAGCAAGGTCCAGCCGATGTAATCCGTGACAATACGCGCCTCGCTGAGCAAGCGGGTGCCCAAGGTGAAATCCCGGGTGGCCCAGGCTCCCGGTTTCAGCAGATCGGGCAGCAGCCACGCTACGCCGATGACTAGCGGCAAGGCCAGTACCAGCAGGAACAGGATGACGACGCGCCAGTCTTTCTGCGACCCATCCGACTCCGTGGGGCGGGCGCCGTCCGCAGGCTCTCCGTCCAGATGTTCACAACGCGAAATGGCGGGCAATGCCCGCCGCATGGGGCCGGATGCGGCTAGGATTTCCCGTGACTGACAGCTTTCGCCAACGGTTTCCATGCCCGCTCTGCGCCAACCGAATATTGCCCACTCAACCAGCAGCGCATACAGCGGCAGCATCACCGCGGTTTCCTTGGCCAGCAACCCGAGTGCGGTGGGTACGGTGATGCTGAGTACGCACAGGCTGAAGCCGCCCCAGCATGACCCGGTGTCGCGCGCAGGATCGGGTCGAGTCAGGGTGGCTGGAAAAAGCATGCGCCGGCGGCCGGCGACGTAACCGATCAGGCCAAGCAGTACGAACAGGTTTGCCATGCTCTCCATGCGCTGTACCACGTAAAGCACACCGGTGAGGTTGATCGGTAACAGCATCCAGCTGCCGGCGATCAGTACGGCGACGATGCCGATGCGACGCTCCTCTTTGGATGTCGCCGAGAGCATCGCCCGCGAGCGAGCTCCTGCGGAAAGGTATCGCAACAATGCGCGCGCCAGCAGAAAGACCAGCACCCCGTTGAGTAGGTGGATGACCAGGTTGGTCAACTTCCAACTGTACGGATCTAGTCCGCTGACCAGATAATTCGCCGCGAAACTCAGTGAGGCCAATGGGCGTTTGAACTCGCTGGCCGGCGAAGACAAAGCTGCGCGCACCAAGCTCGCAACGCTGTCCTCGACGGGATGCACGCCTTGGTTGTCGACGATGTTGGGATAGTCGTCGAACAGCCAGCCGCCTTGAAGGCCGGCGCCGTACACCGCCGCAGCGCAGACCATGAGCAGCAGCAAGAGCCAGAGACCAGGCTGACGACAACGGTCAATGGCCCTCATGCAAGTCCGATCTCTGACGGAGGGGTGTTGCCGGCATGAGTCTTTGGGGTTGCGATCATCAAAGCGCGACTGTCTGGGGGCCTGCCCGTGACTCTCTCATATACGGAGAGCTGCTGTGTATGGCCTGCGCGCGAAGGAGGCTTCCTATGGTTTGCGCTTCAGCTCGTCAAGCTGTTGGCGCAGACTGCGCCAGTCGGACTTGTCGTGGAGGCCCGGAGTCGCCTGCTCAGCATAGGGCACCACCGCAGAAGCCTCCTGCAAACGATGTTTGGTGAGCAAATACTTGAGCAATCTTGCCGGGTATCCGGAATCGGCTAGGCTGGACGAAATCGCCAATTCCAGCTGGCTGATCGCCAAAGGCATGTCGTGCATGACTGCACTGGCGACTTCGGCGTATTGGGCGTGCATGGCCGCGGAGTTCGGAGTGCGCTGCAGCACGATCTGATATGCCTCGCCAAGGCGCCGGGGGTCAAGTGCTGCTTCGCCGCTGACGGCACGGGTGGCAAGGCCTTGCAGCGCTCGATACTCCTGCGGTCCGAGCGGTCGGGTCTGCAATTTGTGCAGCAGACTCTCCCACCAAACGTCCTTGGGCGGCGCGCCCTGGGCGGCGGCGGTCAACAGCAGTGCCTGCTCGGGCAAGGGGGAGGAATCGGGCAAGGCTGCGCCGCGTTCCAGTTCGCTGATCGCGCGACCAAACAATGGCGACTCCGGATCACCTTTGGACAGATCCATATAAAGGCGAGCCAGATCGTAGCTGGCTCGCGGCGAAGTGGGATTGTCATGAACAAGAGTCATGGCCAGTTGCAGGGGATTGCCCCAAGTGGCTGCGCGCAGGACGGTGAGGAAGCCGAAGCTGACTAAGAAAATCGTCGCCAGGATCGCGGGAAGGCGGGGGTGAGCGTGACGGGTTGCCAGCCAGAGTAGATCTGTCAATGCCAACATGATTCCAAAGAGCGCGGGATAATTGCGGTGCTCGAAGACAAGCTCCAGCGGAAGCGGTGCGCTTGTGAGCAGGTGAGCCAGGAAGAACCAGGCAATCCCCAGCGCCAGTAGCGGACGACGCAAACGCATCGCTGCAGCCAAGCCCAGCAGGCCCAGCAGGAACAGTCCGCCTGCCAGCGTGGTGGCCGGTGTCAGCCATCCGGTGGAAACAAGATAGTTGTCGTAATAGAAATGCATCTGGCCAGGCAGCGGCAGGATGCTCCAGCCGATATACATCGACAGCGCGCGCAACTGGGTCAGTTCGCGCTCCCACGCGGTATAAGGACGGCCAGCAAATGCCTCGGAGCCGAGGGCGTAATGGGGCAGCAGGTAGAACGCAAATATCGCGATCGCCGCGACGCAACCTGCCGCGTACAGGTATTGCCAGTTACGCTTTACTTTCGGTCGGGCTGCGCCGAAATGCAGGATGGTAAGCTCCACCAGAAATGCGTAGCCCGGAACAAGTACAACGGTTTCCTTGGTGAAGTAGCCCACTGCAATAAGAGATACGCTAACCAGCAGCCAAGGCCAGCTGCGCCGATCCGACAACTGCAATTGCCGGGCACGCCAGTAACTCAATAGCGCAAGCAGCGTGAAGGTGAAGCCTAGCAGTTCCATGCGCTGAACAACGTACATCACGGTGGATACCTGCAACGGATGGAGCGCCCACGCAGTCGCCAGGACCCAAGCCCAGATCCCGGTTCGCCGATGATGAGCGATGGCATCGTCCGAATCGCGCGAAGACCAGCCAACGCGCAGCAGGCGCGCGCACAGAGCGGCAAGCAGGGCGGTGTTGAGCAGGTGGATGGCCAGATTGACTGCCTTGAAACCCCAGATGCTTCCGCCGCTGGCGTAATTCACGGCATAGCTGAGCATAGCCAGAGGGCGCTGGATATTGGCCTGCGACCACAGCCATACGTCGTGAAATGCCTGCCAGTTCCACCGGTTGACGTGAAAGGCCGGATTCTCCACGAAGATGGGGTAATCATCAAAGAGGAAACCGCCGGACAGGGCAGGCCAAAGCGCCAGCGTGACAAGGGCAAGCGCACAAAGCTTGTACAGTGAGACGTGGTATTGGCTGGATTTCACCTGGATTCCTAATTTGACGTTTTTGTTGTTCCGATGAAACGGCATAAAAAAAGAGGGGCCTTAGGCCCCTCTCTTCTTTTAGCTTTTCATGATCAAAATTCAATCATGTCGCTCGCAAACGGTTTAGACGCTGCAGCCCTTCGGACGGAACTTGTCATCCAAGTCGCTCTTGCAATTCCACGAGCCGCTGCTGGTGCGATCCCACTGAATATACTTGTTGAGAACCTTGGGGTTGCCCTTCAAAACGCACTTGAGCGCGGCAGTTGCCGAACCATCAGCGGCGGGTGCGGCACCTGTAACGGCACAGCGCTCGGTGCTGGCCTGCAGGCCCAGCGAATCTACTGTGGTGTAAGAGGCTGCAGTGGTGACGCCGTTGTTGACCTGCTCTTCATAAGCAGTCTTTCCCGGGGTGATGTCGGCCAGGCCGGCAGTTGCCTGCGAGCGCGCAACGTAGTTCTGGTACTGCGGCAACGCGATCGCGGCCAGGATCGCGATGATCGCAACCACGATCATCAATTCGATCAGGGTGAAGCCTTTCTGCATCGTCTTCATGGTGTTTCCTCTGTTTTGGTTAGCTAACCGTTGATGCCCCCTGAGCCCCGGTCCCGAATTCCCCCTAGGCGGGAACGGACCCCTTTACTCGCGGTCAGGAACGACCAGGAAGCTCACGGCAGTTCAAGCAGTTTGTGTGCCATCACTACCGCCGTGATATTTCCGCATGGTTGCGGGCCCGGTGATTGTGCACACAGTCACGAATCTCCACAAGCGATGCCGAATTGGCGAATTAAATGGAAGCGTATCCGCATCGATGCAGGGATTTGGCTTGTCGTGCCGTGTCATCAGTTGACGCTGAGCGTCAGTTTCTGGCGCGAAGAAGTGTTAGGTGCGATCAAAAAATGGTATGTAAGTCAGGAAAGAGCGCAGTGACAGCATGGGCTCTGTCAGTCCCGAATCCATGCTGGCAGCGGCTCACGGATAGCAGCCTTTCGGAGTTTGACGGGCAGCAAGATCGGTCTGGCATTTCCAGTTACCCGAGCTGTTGCGAGCCAACGTGATCTTCTTGCCCTTGACCTCGGGATTTCCCTTGATCTCGCAGACGATCTCGCCGACTCCGTCGACCGGCGCGGTTGCTGTAACGTGGCACCGCTCCGTATCCTGCTGCAGGCCAAGGTTGTCGACATCGGTGTAGAGCGTGGCGGTGCTGTCGCCGTTGTTGGTCCGTTCTTCGTACGCGGAGCGCCCAGACGTGATCTCGTCCAGCGCCGCCACGGCTTGCGACCGAGCCACGTAGTCGCTGTACAGCGGCAGTGCGATGGCCGCCAGGATGGCGATGATGGCCACGACGATCATCAACTCGATCAATGTGAAACCGGCGGAACGGTGCTGGCGCGACATGGTGGACTCCCCTGTGAGTCCCACCAGACACGCAGGTTTTGTACCAAATGTGAAGAAGGTACGTGCGGGGCGTCACATTTGCGAAGCCGGACTGGCAGGCGCGGACGGGCGGGTTCGGGACGAGGGGAGCGGTGGGTCCGCAATGACGTTCTTCGCCAGTTATTGCCGGGACTAGGCTTGCCTGGGACAGGTTTGACGCTTACCGTCATTACCTCTCGCCAGCCAAGGACCCCCCATGAAACCACTGATTGCCGCATTGCTGCTGACGCTGGCGGTGCCCCCCGCGATGGCACAAAGTCCCGTGGATACCACCTTCACCAAGATCCAGGGCCCGCACGCCTTCAACGTGCGCGACCTGGTGATGATGGATCGGGTCAGTGATCCGCAGTTGTCACCGGATGGGCGCCATGCGGCGTTCGGCGTGCGCAGCACGGATTACGCGGCGAACAAGGGGGTCAGCGCGATCTACGTGCTGGATCTGGGCAAGGGTGGCCAGCCGGTGAAGGTGGTCGACAAGGGCGGTTCGGCGCGCTGGTCGGCGGACGGGCGCAGCCTGTACTTCATGGCGCCGGCCAAGGGTGTCGAGCAGTTGTGGCGGCTGGATCTGGGCGATGGCGCTGGCTTGAACCTGGGCAAGCATGCGGCCGCCGTGCAGGTCAGCCATGGCGTGCTGGACCTGGGCGGCTACAAGCTGTCGCCGGATGGCAGGCAGGTATTGCTGTCGTACGAGGTATTCACCGACTGCGCCACGCTGGCCTGCACGCAGCAGCGGGTCGACGCGCGCGACAAGGACAAGGCCAGCGGCACGCTGTACAAGAAGCTGTTCGTGCGGCACTGGGATACCTGGGCGAATGGTCGGCGCAATCAATTGTTCGTCGGACAGTTCGATGGCAAGGGTCAGCTGGCGGCTGAGCCTAAGCTGCTGAGTCGCGGCATCGACGGCGACGTGCCGAGCAAGCCGTTCGGTGACGAGGGCGAGTTCAGTTTTGCTCCGGATGGCAAGACGGTGTATTTCGATGTGCGCATCGCCGGCAGCAGCGAGCCGTGGTCGACCAACTTCGATGTCTACAGCGTGCCGGCGAACGGTTCGACCGCGCCGAAGAACCTGACTGCCGAAAACAAGGCATGGGACGCGTATCCGGTGGCCTCGCCCGATGGCAAGACGCTGTACTACCTGGCGATGAAGAAGCCGGGCTTCGAGGCCGACCGTTTCGCGATCATGGCGCTGGACCTGGCCAGTGGCAGCCGCCACGAAGTGGATCCGCAGTGGGACCGCTCGCCCGGCGGGCTGACGATTTCCGCTGACGGCAAGACGCTTTACACCACCACCGACGACAACGGCCAGCATCCGCTGTTTGCGATCGACACGGCCAGCGGCAAGGTCAGCCAACTGGTGGGCGAGGGCACAGTGGGTGGCTTCTCGCTGGCCGCCGACAAGTTGCTGCTGAGTCGCGACGATCTGAAGCATCCGGCCGATCTGTACCTGGCAGCCGCCGATGGCAGCGGGCTGAAGCAGGTCACCCACTACAACGCGGCGGACCTGAAGAACGCGAAGATGGGCGATCCGGAATTCTTCACCTTCAAGGGCTGGAACGACGAAACCGTGCAGGGCTACGTGGTCAAGCCGGCCGACTACCAGGCGGGGCAGACCTACCCGGTGGCGTTCATCATCCACGGCGGTCCGCAGGGCGCGATGAGCAACGGCTGGAGTTACCGGTGGAATCCGCAGACCTATGCCGGCCAGGGCTTCGCGGTGGTTACGGTGAACTTCCACGGTTCCACCGGCTATGGTCAGGCGTTCACCGATTCGATCTCCGGCGACTGGGGCGGCAAGCCGCTGGAAGACCTGAAGCTGGGCTGGAAGGCCGCGCTGGACAAGTACAGCTTCCTCGACGGCGACCGCGCCTGCGCGCTCGGCGCCAGCTACGGCGGCTACATGGTGTACTGGATGGCCGGCGTGTGGAACCAGCCGTGGAAGTGCCTGGTCGACCACGACGGTGTGTTCGATGCGCGCGCGATGTACTACGACACCGAGGAGCTGTGGTTCGAGGAACACGAAAACGGCGGCACCCCGTTCGATCAACCGCAGAACTACGAGAAGTTCAACCCGGTGAACCACGTCAAGGACTGGCGCGTGCCGATGATGGTGGTGCATTCGGCGAAGGATTTCCGCATTCCGGATACCCAGGGTCTGGGCGCGTTCACTGCGCTGCAGCGTCGTGGTATCCCCAGTGAGCTGCTGCACTTCCCGGACGAGAACCACTGGATTCTGAAGCCGCACAACAGCGTGCAGTGGCACGATGCGGTGAATGCGTGGCTGAAGCAGTGGACGGCGAAGGACGCGCCGAAAGCCGCCTCGAACTGAGCTGATTGATGTGATGAAAGCGGCGGCCTCCGGGCCGCCGTTTTTGTTCCGGGCTTCTGGTTCCTCCCCCTGCATGCAGGGGGAGGCCAGGAGGGGGTGGCTCCGGGTGGCGAGGAAGATCAAGAGCTGACCCCACCCCAACTCTCCCCTGCAAGGCAGGGGAGGGAGCACGTTGTTGCGCGCTCTCGCTCCTCCCCCTGCGGAGCAGGGGGAGGAGCGAGAGGGGGTGAGCTCTTGACCTTGCCTTCAGCGCAACAGCGCGCGCAATCGGCTGCGGGTGAACGCCCCCATGCGAAGCTGTTCGCACAGGGCTTCGAGTTGCTCGGCGGGGCGGCGTTGACGTTGCAGGGTGTCGATGCTGGTGGCGCCGGGGGCGTCCAGTGCGATGCGGGTGAGCCGGCGGTACAGGCGCGCCTGTTCGGCGTGTTCGCGCAGTTTGGCGGCACACGCGGCGGCGCCGCGCAGGCGCAGGAAGGCGACTTCGTCGATGCGGTCGAGCAGGATGTCGAGGCTGCCGAAGTGACTGAGCAGGGCGGCGGCGGTCTTGGCGCCGACGCCGGGGACGCCGGGAATGTTGTCCACGCTGTCGCCGCACAGGGCGAGGTAATCGGCGACCTGATGGGGGTGCACGCCGAGCTTTTCGTGCACGCCCGCCGGTCCCCAGCGCAGGCCGCGGCCGTAATCCCACTGCTCGTCGTGCTCGCCCAGCAGCTGGCCGAAGTCCTTGTCGGCGGACACGATCACGCTGCGCCAGCCCTGCGCGCGCAGGTTCCACACGGTGCTGCCGATCAGGTCGTCGGCCTCGAAGCTGTGGTCGATCATCAGATGCACGCCGAGCGCTTCGGTGATCGCGCGGCACTGCACGAATTGCCATTCCAGATCCGGCGGCGGCAGTTCGCGATTGGCCTTGTACGGCGGGTAGATCGCATTGCGGAACGAGCTGGTCAGCGAGGCGTCAAAGGCCACCGAGATGTACTCGGGCTGCACCCGTTCGAGCAACTCGCACAGGAAGCGGGTGTAGCCGTGCACCGCGTTGACCGGGCGGCCTTCGGCGTCGTGGAATTCGTCGGGCATCGAGTGCCAGGCGCGGAAGACGTACAGGCTGCCGTCAACCAGATGGACGGCTGGACGGCCATTTTCTGTGGCGTTCACGGGGTCCAGTTGCTGAGCAGGTCGCCCAGCGCCGGGCGATCGCGATCGGGTACGTCGGTTTGTGGCGTGCCCAGGTGGACGAAGCCGATTACCTGCTCGTTGGCGGCCAGGCCAAGCAGCGCCGCCACTTCGCGGTCGTAGGCGGCCCAGCCGGTGAGCCACTGGGCGCCGTAACCCAGCGCGAACGCGCCCAGCAACAGGTTGTGGGCGACCGCGCCGGCGCTCAGCTTCTGCTCGATCTCCGGCACCGTGCTGTCGGCGTCCAGGCAGGCGATCACCGCGATCACCAGCGGCGCGAAGGTGTAGCGCAGGCGGTCCTTTTCCAGTTTGGCCTCGGACATCCCGGGGTTGTTGTTCAGCGCGATCGCCGCGACCCGCTCGCCGAAGGCCAGCTTGGCGGCGCCTTGCAGGCGGATCAGCCGGAACGGCACCAGCTTGCCGTGGTCGGGCACGCGGATGGCGGCTTCCAGCAACTGTTGCAAGGTGGCTTCGTCCGGCGCGGGTTCGCCGAGCTGGCGCGAGGGAGTCGAGTGGCGCTGTTGCAGCAGGGAAAGATCAAGGGGCATGGAAGAGTTTCGATGAGTGGCGATGTTGTCCGGCGCGCCGGGCGGGTGGGTCGGGTCAGGCCGGCATCGGCAGGCGGAACGAGCCTGGCAGCAGCTCGGCCACGCTGGTCTGCTCGGTATCGCCGTGCAGGTTGCCCAGCAACACCGGCATCGCGTCATGGCACAGTTCGGACATTACCTGACGGCAGGCGCCGCAAGGACTGACCGGGCCGGGCGTGTCGGCGATCACCGCCAGCGCCACGAAGTCGCCACGCCGGCAACCGGCCGCCATGGCGCTGAACAGGGCGGTTCTCTCCGCGCAGTTGCACAGGCCGTAGGCGGCGTTCTCCACGTTGCAGCCGCTGAATTGCCGGCCATCGCGGGTCAACAGCGCAGCGCCGACCTGGAATTTTGAATACGGTGCATAGGCCTGTTCGCGCGCGCTGCGCGCCAGGACCATCAGTTCGTGGAGCGAGGACGGATCGAAAGCGGCGGGTGCTGCGGGCATCGGGATCTCCGGCGATGACCCCGGAACGGGCGAGCCGCGCGTGCCGGCGGGCCAGCTTACTCTTTTGGGCCGGCCCGGATCAAAACCCCTGCATGCCGCTAAGATGATCGAACCATTGCCGAGGGGACTGCATCATGGGGATCACCATTGCCGCTTTGCGTGAGACTGCCGCCGGCGAGCGCCGCGTGGCGATCACGCCCGAGATGGCGAAGAAGCTGCGCGGCAAGGGCATCCGCGTGCTGCTTGAGCATGATGCCGGACGCGCGGCCGGCTTTCCCGACACAAGCTATGCGGACGTCGAGTTTGCCGAGGCGGCGGCGGTGCTGGCACAGGCGGATCTGCTGGCCTGCGTGCTGCCGCCGGACGATGCGGTGTTCGCCGCAATGCGCGAAGGCAGCGTGGTGGTCGGTCAGTTGCGTCCCTATGGCGCGGCAGGGCGGGTTGCCGCGTTGGCTGCGCACAAGTTGAGCGCCTTTTCACTGGAGCTGCTGCCGCGCACCACGCGCGCGCAGGCGATGGACGTGCTGAGCTCGCAGGCGGCGGTGGCCGGTTATCGCGCGATGCTGATCGCCGCCGAGGCCTCGCCGAAATTCTTCCCGATGCTGACCACCGCCGCCGGCACGATCCGGCCATCGAAGGTACTGGTGATCGGCGCGGGCGTGGCCGGGCTGCAGGCGATTGCCACGGCGCGGCGGCTGGGCGCGCAGATCGAGGGCTATGACGTGCGTCCGGAAACGCGCGAGCAAGTGGAGTCGTTGGGCGCGAAGTTCCTCGACCTCGGGGTCAGCGCCGCCGGCAGCGGCGGTTATGCCCGCGAACTTTCCGCCGAGGAGCGCGCCGCGCAACAGCAGGCGCTGGCCGATCACCTGAAGTCGTTCGACGTGGTGGTTACCACCGCCGCGGTGCCCGGGCGACCGGCGCCGAAAATCCTGACCGCGGCAATGGTCGACGGCATGAAGCCGGGCGCGCTGATCGTGGATCTGGCCGCCGAGGGCGGCGGCAACTGCGAACTGACCCGGCCGGGCGAGCGGGTCGAGCACGGCGGGGTGGTGATCCTGGGCCCGCTGAACCTGCCCGCCGGTGCGCCGTTGCACGCATCGGAGATGTATGCGCGCAACGTGTTCAATTTCGTCGAGCTGCTGGTGCACGACGGCGCATTGAAGCCGGATTTCGACGACGAGCTGGTGGCGAAAAGCTGCCTGAGCCACGCCGGCGAGACGCGTTTCGCCGGCTGAGGTCAGCCAGGCCAGGCTGCGGCGTTGCGCAGGGCGGGCGCAGTGACCTTGGGAAAACGGCAGGAGCGCACCCTGTGCGCGATGCTCTTGGTCACCTGACGAAAGGCATCGCGCCCAAGTTGGCGATGACCAGCCCGGTTTCAGGGTTGGTCGGGGCCATCGGGTGGCGGTGGCGGACGATCATGCCCGCGACGTTCATTCCAGTGCAGGCGTTCGGCAGGTGGCAGCGCGTGCCATTCGCGGATCAGCCTTTCGCGCTGCGCCGGTGGCAGTTTCTGGAAGCGCTCGAAGGTGTTGTGCAGCTGTTCGCGTTGCTGCCTGGGCATCTGGTGGAATTTACGCATGTTCTCGCGCGCCTGCTTCCGCTCGGCGGGCGTCATTTGTTGCCAGCGGGCGATGTGCTGGCGGACTTCCTCGCGCTTTTCCGGCGGCAGGGTGACCCAGCGTTCGGCACGCTGCAGCATGCGCGCCTGCTTGCGTGGCGACATGCTGTCCCAGTCATTCTTCAGCGGTGCCAGCACGTCGCGCTGGGCCGGATCCAGGCCGCTCCACGGGCGCGCCGGTGCCGGCGCTTCGTCCTGCGGCGGCGGTGGCACATGCTGTGCGTACAGTGGCGCCACCGCTACGCCGCCGAGCAGGAAGGCCAGCAACGGGGGCAGGATCGGACTAAGGATTCGATTCATGGCTCAGCGTTTCGCAGACGGGCCGTCGGTGCTGGCCAGCCAGTCGTAGAAGTCCAGGTTCTGGTAAAGGTTGGGGTCGGTCTTGTCGGCATCGGGTGGCAATTCCGTGTCCGCGTCGTCGATGCTGCTTGTTGAGAGTGCCGCGGTCGGGGCGTGTTGTTGCGGCAACGGCTGCCACACCATCAGCGCCGCCAACGCGATCACGGCAAACGCGCCCGAGGGGATCAGCCAGCGGACCGTGCGCTGCACCGAGGCGTTTGGTTTCTGCAGCGCTTCACGGCGGGCAGCACGCAGCCGCCCGGCAGTCACCGGATCGATGTGTTGCGCGGCCTCGTGCCAGAGCTCGCGTGAGCGCTGCTCCAGCCGGTCGTCGGGCCGATGGTTGTTCAGCCTGTTCTTGTCCAGCGAATTCATCGCCAGTCCTCCAGTTGGTCGCGCAGATGATGCATGGCGCGCGACAGATGGGTTTTCACGCTGCCTTCGGAGCAGCCCATGGCGCGAGCGGTTTCCGCCACGTCGAGCCCTTCCAGCATGCGCAGCATGAAGGCTTCGCGCTGGCGCTGCGGCAGTTGCCTGACGGCGGCGGCCATGTCGACGTATGCTTGCGAATCGTGCAGCCGGCCCAGCGGATCCTGGCCCGGGTCGGCCGGTTCCCACACGGGCAGCTCATCGCCGTCGCCATCGCGGCCGCCACCGAGCCAGCCGACGACGATCGAGCGTACCTTGCGCCGTCGCTGCAGGTCGACCACTCGCCGACGCAGGATGCCCCAGAACAAGGGCGCCCATTCCGTGGCCGGTTTGTCGCGGTAGTGCTTGACCAGCCGCAGCATGGCGTCCTGCACCGCGTCCAGCGCGTCCTCCCGATGGCGCAGCTGCAGTTCGGCCATGCGGAACGCGCGCCGTTCGACCTGCGCAAGGAACGCATCCAGCGTGGCGGGCGCCTCGCGGACGTCACTCAACAGTTCCGCGCCGAGTGTGCCGATGGCGCTGTTCACTGCGAACTCGTCCCCGATTTCGGTTGAACCATCTGCGGGCTCCAGTGGTGGGATCCCGGAGTTCAACGCGGCAGGCTCGCACGGGTTGACCGGCACCCGTATGATGCAAACTCGACGTCCTGGCGGGCGGCTCTCACGGGGGATGGGGTCATGATCGACGGTTTCCTGGCGCTGTACATCTTCATGCTGGCTGCCTTTACCGGCTATGAAATCATCGCGCGGGTGCCGGTGATCCTGCACACGCCACTGATGTCCGGCTCCAACTTCGTGCACGGCATTGTGCTGGTTGGCGCCATGATCGCGCTAGGCCGGGCGCAGACGCCGTTCGAGATTTCGATCGGCTTCATCGGCGTGCTGCTGGGCGCCGGCAACGCCGCCGGCGGCTACGTGGTGACCGAGCGGATGCTGGAAATGTTCAAGTCCAGCAAGCCGGTCGCCGACAAGGAGAGCAAGTGATGAGCTGGTTGCCGACGTTGATCAAGGCCTGCTATTTCATCGCCGCGCTGCTGTTCATCCTGGGCCTGAAACGCATGAGCTCGCCGCGCACCGCGCGCGGCGGCATCGTGTGGGCCGGCTACGGCATGCTGCTGGCGGTGCTGGCCACCTTCTTCCTGCCCGACATGCACAACCGCGGGCTGATCGTCGCCGCGGTGCTGATCGGCGTGAGCGCCGCGTGGTGGACCGGTCGCCGCGTGGCGATGACCGCGATGCCGCAGATGGTGGCGCTGTACAACGGCATGGGCGGCGGTGCGGCGGCGGCGATCGGTGCGGTCGAGCTGATCGGCTATGCGCGTGGCCTGGGCCTGCTGCATGCGGTGCCGGACACCTCGCCGCTGCGCCCCGAAGCCTGGGCGGTGAACGGGTTGCCACCTGCGCTGACGCCAGTGGAACTCACGCTGGGTGTGCTCGGTGCCTTGATTGGCGCGGTGAGCTTCTCCGGCTCGCTGGTGGCGTTCGCCAAGTTGCAGGGCTGGATGGACAAGCGCTTCGTGTTCGCCGGTCAGCGCGCGGTGAACCTGTTGCTGCTGGCTGGCGCCATCGTGGTGGGCATCTTGCTGGTGCTGGGCCAGGCCAGCCTGCCGCTGATCCTGGCGTTCTTCGCGCTGGCGCTGCTGTTCGGCCTGATGATGACCTTGCCGATCGGCGGTGCCGACATGCCGGTGGTGATCTCGCTGTACAACGCATTCACCGGCCTGGCGGTGGCGTTCGAGGGTTTCGTGCTGGGCAACGAGGCGATGATCATCGCCGGCATGGTGGTCGGTGCGGCGGGTACCTTGCTGACCCAGTTGATGGCCAAGGCGATGAACCGCTCGATCGGCAACGTGCTGTTCGGCAGTTTCGGCGCGGCCGGTGGCGAGGCGCAGGCGATCGAGGGTGCGCAGAAGCCGATCGATGCCGCCGACGCCGCGGTGATGATGGCGTACGCCGAGCGCGTGGTGATCGTGCCCGGTTACGGCCTGGCGGTGGCCCAGGCGCAGCACAAGGTATGGGAATTCGCGCAGTTGCTGATCAAGCGCGGGGTGAAGGTGAAGTTTGCGATCCACCCGGTCGCCGGCCGCATGCCGGGACACATGAACGTGCTGCTGGCCGAAGCTGGCGTGCCGTATGACCTGATCGCCGACATGGAAGACATCAACCCCGAGTTCGCCACCACCGACGTGGCGCTGGTGATCGGTGCCAACGACGTGGTGAATCCGCTGGCCCGGACCGATCCGGCCTCGCCGATCTACGGCATGCCGATTCTTGATGTGGGCAATGCGAAACATGTGATCGTCATCAAGCGCGGCAGGGGCACCGGTTTTGCGGGGATCGAGAACGCGCTGTTCTATGCCGACAATACGCGGATGTTGTATGGCGACGGGCAGGCGGCCGTGGGTGAGCTGGTGACGGCGCTGAAGGAAGTCGACGGCTGACCTGCCCGGGATTTTGCAGGCGCGGTGAGCCTGCGGGCCCAAAAAAAGGATGCCCCGTTGCCGGAGCATCCAGTGGCGACCCGGGGAGGGTCGGTCGCCAGGAGAACGCCTGGGATGCCGAATCGCGGAAGCATCCTGCCGCTATTGAAACGCCGTTGCCGACGCCTGTCCGTGCCCTGTTGCGCAGATCAGGCGCCGCTGGTGCCTGATCTGCGAAGGTCCGTCCGTGGACTGCCAGTTCATCGTGTTGGCAAAGCCTGCTAGAACCAGACGCCGACGGTGACGCCGTAGGTGCGCGGTGGCAGGTATTGCGAGGTGTAGATGAAGCTGCCGTCGGGCAGGGCGAAGCGACCGGCGCTGGTGCGCACCTTGCCGTCGGCCACGTTCTGCACGTAGCCCGAGACCCACCAGCGATCCTGCGGCTCGGTGTAGCGCACCGAGACGTCGCCACGCGTATAGGCCTTCTGCTGATCTCCCTCGCCGAGGTTGAACGTGCTCAGCCACTGCGAGCTCTGGTACTGCGCGGACACCCGCGGGGTCAGCCGGCCGCCGTTGCTCAGGTGGAAATCATGCTCGTAGATCGCGGTGAGCGACAGGTTCGGCGCGTGCGGCAGGTCGTTGCCGCTGACGTTGATGCAGTTGCTGATGCCGGACACCGGGGCGCAGGCAGGCAGGCCCTGATAGTCGTTGCTGCCGGCGTAGAGCAGGGTGCCCAGTTCCTTCTTCGGGATCGCCGAGAACACCAGGTTGAGCCGGTCGTCCTGGCTGGAATAAGCCAGCTCGGATTCGAAGCCCAGCACCTTGGTGGTGCCCTTGACGTTGGAGAAGCCCAGTCCGCGGTTGCCGTCGGGGTAGGTGATCGGCGCGGCCAACTGGAAGTTCTTGAACTGCTCGTAGTAGATCGCGCTGTTCCAGGTCAGGTGGCCATCGAGGAAGCTGAACTTCGAGCCGACTTCGTAGTTGGTCAGTGTCTCCGGCGCGTACAGCGTGCCGGCATCCTGGGTGCCGCCGGATTTGTAGCCGGTGGACACGCTGGCATACACCAGGCCGTGCTGGCCGACGTCGGCATCGAGCCGGCCCAGCCAGGTGACCTTGCTCTTGCTGTATTTCGCATCGTTGACGGTGGAGATGTTGAAGCCCACGTTGCCCGGTTCGACATCCGGCGCGATCGGCACTTGCGGCACGGTCGGGTCATACGCCCAACCCCAGCCGCGGCCGCCGACGTTCTCCTTCTTGTCCCTGGACCAGCGCGCGCCGCCGGTGAGGCGCAGGCCGTCGCTGATGTGCCAGGTCGCCTGGCCGAAGAAGGCGGTGGACTTCACTGTTTCCTTGGGCTGGATGAACGAGCCCTGCCAGCCGATGGTGCCCTGCGAGGTGCCGTTCAGGATCGGGATGTCGAAGCGGATGTTGTTGTCTTCGGCGGCGTAGTAGGCGCCGAGGATCCAGTCGACGGCGTTGTCACCGACGGACTTCAGGTCCAGCTCGTGGCTGTAGTTGCTGTAGTTGGAAAAGTTGGTGCGGTCGTTCTGGTACGAGGCGCCGGTGTTGAAGCTGGTCGGTACCTGCGCACCGTTGTCCTGGTCGAAGTTGCTCTTGCCGGAGAAGCGGTTGAAGCCGGCCACATAGCTCAGCAGCATCGAGTCGCCGAGCTTGAAGTCCATCCGGCTGCGCACCGTGTTCGAATCGCGCTTGAGATAGGGCGCGGTATCGATCAGCGCCGACCAGAAATCCTGCCCGGCACGGGGCTTCTGCATCAGGCTCATGCCCGGCGTGCCGCGGTCGCGGAAGTATTCCCAGGACAGGTTCCAGGTGAAGTTGTCGCTGGGCTGCCACAGCGCGCTGACACGCGCGGCGGACTGGTCCTGCGCGTTGTACTTGTCGCCACCGGTCACGTAGTTGCCGGCATTGATCGGCTGGAACGTGGCGAGCGTGCCGCCGCTGGCCAGGTAGTTCGCCTGCTGCTGCGCGACGCTGGGCAGCTGTTTCGACGGGTTCTGGTAATCGACGTAGCCGTCATGCTGTTCCTGCGCGACCGCGATGCGCATGCCGAAGGTGCTGCTGATCGGCAGGTTCACCGTGGCGCGGGTGCCTATGTGGCTGTAGTTGCCCGCCTCGATCTGCGCGTTGCCGTAGAAGCCGCTGAGGTCCGGCTTGCCGGTCTGGAAGTTGACCACGCCGGCGGTGGAGTTGCGCCCCCACAGCGTGCCCTGCGGACCGCGCAGCACTTCGACGCTGTCGATGTCCAGCAACAGTCCGGCGGCGGCCTCCGGCCGCGGCGAATACACGCCGTCGATGAACATCGCCACTTCCGGATCGGCGTATTCGGTCTTGGCGCTGTCGTTGCCGATGCCGCGCATGGTCAGCGTGACCACGCCATGGTCGCCCTGCGAGGTGGCCTGGAAACCGGGGACCAGCTTGGTGATGTCCTGCACCGTCATCACCCGCTCCTTGTCGAGCGAGTCCGCGCTGATCACGCTGATCGCGACCGGGGTTTTCTGCAGCGGCGTTTCGCGCTTGGTCGCGGTGACCTGGACGCTGTCCAGATCCTTCACCTTGCGCGCGTCCGCCGCTTTCTGCGGGGCGGTGTCCTGACCTGCAGCGTAGACGGTGCCGGAGGCAAGGATCGCGGTCATCGCGATGTACAAAGCCGAGTAGCGTAATTTCATTTCACCCTCTCCCCAAAGATCGTCTGGACATGCAGTGGTCGTGGACATGCGCTATTGTGCGTAATGACAGCGCTGTCAAAATGTATGACAGCGCTGTCATCGGGGCCGATCCTACTGCGAAAATCCATGTTTGGCTTGTTGCTGCGCAGCACGCCGCGGAGGGCGCGAAATGTCACGCATTCAGAAGATCCTGGTAGTCGGCGGTGGCACGGCAGGCTGGCTTGCCGCCTGTTACCTGGCCAAGACGCTGAACACCGCCGCGCCCGGCAGCATCCGGGTCGAGCTGGTGGAGTCGCCGAACATCGGCTTGCTGGGGGTGGGCGAGGCGACCTTTCCGTCGATCCGCGGCACCCTCGCCGCGATCGGCCTGGACGAACGCCGCTTCCTGGTCGGCGCCAGTGCCACCTACAAGCAGGGTATCCAGTATGTGAACTGGGTACGCCCACCTGATACGGCGGGAGCGGACCGCTTCTTCCATCCGTTCAGTCAACCCAGCCAGCGCCCCGGCAGCCCGGAGCTGCTGCCTTACTGGCTGCTTGGCGGCGCGCCCGCGGGCACTTCATTCGCCGAGGCGGTGACCATGCAGCAGCGGCTGATCGATAACGGTCGCGCGCCGAAGCGCGCCAGTGATCCCGACTATCAGGGGCCGATGAACCACGCCTACCATTTCGACGCGGCCTGCTTCGCCAGGGTGCTGGCCGAGCATGGCCAGCAGCTGGGCATCAAGCGTCACCTGGCGACGGTGGAGCGCGCCGAGCTGGACGAATCGGGCGCCATCGCGCGCATCGTCACGCGGGAAATCGGCGATCTCTCGGCCGACCTCTACGTGGACTGCACCGGCCTGCGCGGCGCACTGATCGGTGGCGCGATGCAGTCGCCGTTCCACAGCCGGCGCGATGTGCTGTTCGCCGATCGCGCCGTGGCGCTGCAGGTGCCATACCAGAAACCGGATGCGCCGATCCTGCCGTTCACCCGTGCCACCGCGCAGGAGGCGGGCTGGATCTGGGACATCGGCCTGCAGCAGCGGCGCGGCATCGGCTACGTCTATTCGTCGCGGCATGCCGATGCGAACCGCGCGGAAGAAGTCATTCGTGGCTACGTGGGCGACGCCGCGGCCGGACTGGAGGCGCTGCATATCAAGTTCGAGACCGGCTATCGACCGGAACACTGGCGTCGCAACTGCGTGGCGGTGGGGCTGGCCGGCGGCTTCGTCGAGCCGCTGGAATCCACCGGCATCGCGCTGGTCGAACTGGGCGCCTATCTGATCACCCACCTGTTGCCGGGCGACGTCGATGACATGGAACGCACGGCGCGCCAGTTCAACCAGATGATGGTGGCGCGCTACGAGCGCATCATCGATTTCATCAAGATGCACTACTGCCTGTCGCAGCGCCGCGACCATGCGTTCTGGATCGACAACACCGATCCGGCCAGCATCCCGCAGACCTTGCAGGACCGCCTGGCGCTGTGGCGCCACCGCCCGCCACATCGGCTGGACTTCGTCACCGACCTGGAAATGTTCATGCCGGCCAGCTGGCAATACGTGCTGTACGGCATGGAGTTCAAGACCGAGCTGGAGCCGATGCGCAGCGCGTATACGCAGATGGAGGCGGCGCAGCGCGAATTCGCGATGATCCGCGAGATGTCCGCGCACGCCTTGAACGATCTGCCGGATCATCGCGCCCTGGTCGAGCAACTGTGTCGCGAACATGCACAGCGGACGGAGCGGCGTGAAACGGTGGGCGTGAGCTGAACGGCTCGGGCGGGCATTGCCCGCCCTGTGGCGCTGTAGGAGCGCACCCTGTGCGCGAGCTTTTTCGTCACGTGGCGAAGAGCATCGCGCACAGGGTGCGCTCCTACAAAAAACGGGTTTTCGAAGTTCTCTTCAGCGGCGTCACGAGCGGCGGACCGTGCCCGCTCGACGCGCCGTGCGGAAGTCGCTTCAATGCAACTCGATCACCACCAGCCCCTGCACCGGCACGTCGAGTGCCAGCTTGCCGTCGTGCACGTCCA
Organism: Rhodanobacter ginsengiterrae; assembly: GCF_050026815.1. Classification (NCBI taxonomy): domain Bacteria; kingdom Pseudomonadati; phylum Pseudomonadota; class Gammaproteobacteria; order Lysobacterales; family Rhodanobacteraceae; genus Rhodanobacter; species Rhodanobacter ginsengiterrae. The sequence continues at coordinate 179,690 of NZ_JALBWO010000053.1, forward strand.
TGGTTTCCGGGGCGGCCAGCTGGCCGGCTGTGCGCAACTGCTCGATCTGTGCTCGGCTGGGCGAGTCGGGCCGGCCCATGGCGTCGAACGCGGCGACGGCATTGCCGTGGGTTTCGTCCACGCGCCAGACGGTGGCATGGGCGGCGGCGGGCAGATGCCGCAGGGCGATGCTGAAATGTTTCGTGGCGCCGCCGGGTTTGCCGGCCGTGTAGCTGGCCGTGTCGCCGACGGGCGCGGCGTAGTTCCACAGCGCGATCACCACGCAGCCGTCTTCGCGCCGGGTGACCAGGGCGGAATCCGAATCCGTCGGCAGCCGTTGTCCGCCCAGCTTGTGCAGCAGCGCGAAGGCGTTGAACGCGGGCTTGGGTATGCGGTCGGCGGCGATCAGCCCGAAGCCGCCGTAGAACGGGTTGCGCACCACGCCCTGTTCCTCGAACACGTCGGAGAACGACCAGTAGCTCATCACCTCGATCTTGCCGGCGCATTCGCGGATCGTGTTGGCCAGCCATGGCCCCATGAACACGGTGTCGGTGACGTTGGGCAGGTTGGCGTAGCTGGCGTTGTACTCGCTGAACACCAGCGGCATCTTCGGATAGGGCGACGCGGCGATCTCGCGGTGCACCTTGTCCACCGCGCGGCAGACCATGTCGCGGCGGGAGACCTTCTCGGCGCTGTGCAGCACGTTGTCCGCGGTGTCATCGCCGTAGACGTGGCTGCTGACGAAATCCACCGGCACTTTTGCCTCGTGCGCATGCTTGAGGAAGTCGGGAATCCACGCCGCCTGCGCGGTGCTCGGGCCGCCCACGCGCAGCCGCGGGCTGACCGCCTTGAGCGCGCGCACGGTGTGGTCATACAGCGTGAAGTAGCTCGACTGCGCCGGCGTGCCGGTCCAGAAGCCGATATTCGGCTCGTTCCAGACTTCGAAGTACCAGCTGGCCACTTCCTCGATGCCGTAACGCTCGACCAGATGTTTCGCCAGCGCGCCGATCATCGCGTCCCACTCGGCGTAGTTCTTCGGCGGCGCGATGTTCGGGTGGTACCAGAACGGATGCAGCGCGACCGGATCGGAAGTCAGTTCCGGCGGCATGAAGCCCAGTTCGACGAACGGCCTGAAGCCGTGCTCGAGCAGGCCGTCATAGATCTGGTCGACGTAGGAGAAGTTGTAGGAGATCTTGCCCTGTGCGTCGCGCTGCACCAGGCCCACGTCGTGGTCGAGGATGCCGTGGAAGCGGATGTAGCCGACGCCGGTGGCCTGGTGCACGGCGTCCAGATTCTTGCGGTAGTCGTCGCGCAGCGCCAGCGAGGCGCGGCCGGAGCCGAGCATCTGTTCCCAGAAATGCGGGAAGGCAGTGCCGTCGGCGGTGGCGTCGACGTGGACCGTTTCGGTTGCCGCGGGAGCGGCATGCCCCACGCCGACGACCAGCAGGGTCGTGGCGAAGGTGGACAACAGAAGCTGGCGGGCAATAGACATGTGACTCATGGGCTGTCCGGATGGTCGCGGGCGGATCGCCTGGGGCGGCGGATGTAAACGTTTACATCATGGCGCGCAGTCTCGTACGGATTCACGGCGGCGTCCACTGCCGCCAGTCATTCCGGAGCGCTCAGTGTGGCGGCGAAAGCAGGATGGCCTGTGCTTTGCCCGCAGCAACCCGGACCCAGGTCAGCGTGCCGAAACGATCGTGCGCGCTGGCCCAGCCTTCGCCCTGGCTGTGCTGCAGCGAGTCGGCATCGCTGAAGAATTTCATCGGCCGGCCATCACGGCTGACCGCAGCGGCGCCGGCGCCGTGGATCTTCAACAGGTAGAACTTCAGCGGCGGCTTGTAGCTGCCGGTGACCGTGCCCGTCTCGAAGCGCACGCCGTCGTCTTGTCGTTGCACGGCCAGCGGTTGGCGGAAGTACGCGGCGTGTTCGTAGTCGTAGCTGTTGCCGTCATCGTCGTAGTAGTCGAACTGTGTGCGCGTGTCGCCGGGAAAGACCTCGACCTCCAGTTGCGTCACCGGATGCTGGCCCACGTAGTCCATCACCGGCTGGGTCGGCACGATGCCGCCGTCGCGCACGAACAGCGGGATGTCGCTCCACGTCTTGGCGTCGATCGCCAGCGTCACGTTCTGGCCACCGGCGTAGCGCTTGCCGGTGAACCAGTCGGTCCACTGGCCGGCGGGCAGATAGATCGTCTTGGAGGTCTGGCCCTGCTCGACCACTGGCGACACCAGCAGGCTCTCGCCGAACATCCAGCTGGCCACGTCGTTGCGCACCTTCGGATCGTCTGGCCATCCGAACACCAGCGGGCGCACCAGCCCGACGCCGGTGAGGCGGCGCTGGTCCTCGTAGCTGTAGATGTAGGGAATGAGGCTGTAGCGCAGGCGGATCGCATCGGCGGCGGCCTTTTCGGCGGTCGGCCCGTACAACCACGGCTGGCGCTTCTGGCTGGAGTCGCCGTGCACGCGGAACACCGGCACGAAGGCGCCGAACTGCACCCAGCGCGCGTAGTTCTCCGGCGTCGGTGTGCCCGCGGTGAAGCCGCCGGTATCCATGCCCCACTGCATCGCGCCCACGTCGATGGCGCTCAGCATGCGCGCGCGCTGGCCGGCCATGCTGGCGAAGCCGGTGTGGATGTCGCCCGACCACATGCCGTAGGCGTAGCGCTGCGCGCCGAGGTAGAAGTTGCGGCTGATCGACCACACGCGCTGGTTGGTGATGGCGCGCTGGCCGTCGTAGATCGCGCGCTGCATGTCCAGGTGCTGGGTGTCGATGGCGACGTTGTCCGCCTCGTCGTTCCACCAACCCACGATGCCGGAGTTGAACGCGCTCTTCATGTGGTCGAAGAACCACGTGCGCGCCTTCGGATTGGCGAAGTCGATCTCGCGCACCGGCTTGCCGGAGAAGTAGTCCTTGGCCGGCTTGTTGCCCTTGAGGAAGTAGCCGCTCTCGGCCGCCTCGCGGCCTTCGATGGTGTCGACGTGCACGCGCGGCTTCATGATGCCGGTGAGCTTGATGCCGCGCTCGTCGAGCATCTGCTTGAGCTTGCCGCTGGGGCCGTCGGGGAACTTGGCGGTGTTCCAGGTGAACTCGCCCCAGTCGTTGCCCCAGTCCTTCCAGTCGAAGTCTAGCGTGAAGTTGTCGATCGGGATGTGCTTGGCGCGATACGTGTCGACGATCTGCAGCAGCTCCTTCTCGTCGATGCCCCACTGGCTGTTGGTGAAACCGATCGCCCACTTCGGGAACAGCGGCGTGTGGCCGCTGACCTTGGCCACGTCGGCGAAGATCTGCTTCGGCGAGCCGGCGATCAGGTAATAGTCCAGGTCCTTGCGCGAGGTGTCGCCGGCAGCGATGCGGGCGCCGTCGAGATGGAATGTGCCGCCCACGGTATCGATCAGCACACCGTAACCAGCGGTGCTCCACACCAGCGGCGCACCGGCATGGCCCTGCTCGCCCGCGGTGATGGTCTGCGTGCCGGTGCGCAGCAGGCCGGCGCTGGCGTCCTCGGTGGCGTTGTAGCCGCCGATGCCGTAGAGCGGATCGCCCTTGGCGTGATCCAGCGACAGCTTGCCGGCGGTGAGTGCGCTGAGGTCATGCTGGGTCAGCAGCACGTGCCCGACCGCATCGGAAAACTGCAGGCTGCCATCGCGCGCATCCCAGCGCAGCGTGGCCGCGTTGGTGGACAGCGTGGTGACGCCGCCCGCGGTGCTGGTCTTCACGTCGGTGAGCGCGGCTGGCATCGCCTTCGGGTCGATCACAATGGAGGCCGGGCTGCTCTCGCCGTTGGGCAGCGCATGCACGCGAACCGTGTTCGGCGTGATGAAGCTGATCGCGATGCGGTCGCTGCCGTGGACGAGGGTGAGGCTGCCGTGCGCCACCTCCGCGCTGAACGCGGCATCGGCTGGGGCAGCGGACGCAGGCATGACCGCCATGCCGAGGCAGAGGCCGAGGGCGAGGGTCAGGTGGCGTGGCGTGAAGTGGGACATGCGGAAACCTTGCATCGGGGAACGGGAAAGCGGGATGGCCGGCATTACTGCAGGATCACCGAGGTGTAGGGCGGCAACGTGAGCTGGCCGCCAGCGAGCGTGGCGCCGGAGGCGGTCTGGCGCACGATGGTGGAGAACGTCGGCGCGCCATCGCCGAGCGTCACGTTCTGCGCCTGGCCGGAGAGGTTGTGCAGCACCAGCACGCGCGATTTCGGGTCCTGCAGCTGCCAGCCGACCACCTGCGCGTTGCCGCTGGCGAAGGCGGTCAGCGCGCCGTCGCGCAGCGCGGGGATCTGCTCGCGCCAGTGGATCAGCGTTCGGTAGCGGGCAAGCAGTGAATCGGGATCGGCCAGCTCGGCCTGCACCGAGACGTCCGCGCCATCGTGCGACGTTGATGGCTTCCACGTTGTCTCGCCGCTGGCGTGTTCGGAGCGCGCCCAGCGCATCGGCTCGCGCAGGTCCGGGTCGGGCTTGACCCCGCGCATGCCCAGCTCCTCGCCGTAATAGACGAACGGCTGACCGGGCAGGGTCAGCAGCATCGCCGCAGCCATGCGCATGTGTTGTGCGTTGCCATCGAGCTGGCTCATCACGCGTTCCTGGTCATGATTGGACAGAAACGGCGCGTCCACGCCTGCCTTGCCGGTGGCCTTGCGATAGGCGGCGTCGGTGCGCGCCAGCAGCGCGGGCAGGTCGCCGGCGCGCTCGTTCCTGGCGCTGTCGATCAGCCGGCTGGCCAGCGGAAAGTCGAACACCGCACTGAGCGGCCCGAACCAGGGCGCGAGTTTGTCCGGCGAATCCTGGGTGACTTCGCCCACGATATAGACGTCCGGACGAATCACCTGCATGGCGTGGCGAAATTGCGACCACCAGGCCAGGTTTCTGGCGAGCACCTGTGGGTCGCCGTCTTGTGCCTTGAAGTCGTAGTAGATGTGCTGGGCCGCATCGAGCCGAAAGCCGTCGACGCCCTGCTTCAGCCAGTAGCGGCCAACGTCGAGCATTTCCCGGCGCACCGCCGGCGTGTCGTAGTTGAGGTCGGGCATGGCCCCGGTGAAGTCGCCCAGGTAGTGCGCGCTGCCTGCCGCCCGCCAGGCCTGCCCGCCGACGGCGCTGGCCGCGGCCAGGTCGGTGTGCGGCCCGGCCCAGCTGTACCAGTCGTGATAGGGACTCGCCGGATCGCGCGCGGCGATGAACCACGGATGCCGGTCGCTGGTGTGATTGATCACCAGATCGATGACCACCTTGATGCCGCGTTTGTGTGCCTCGACCAGCAGCCGGCGGAAATCGCCAGCCGTGCCGTATTGCGGGTTGATGCCGTAGTAGTCGGTGATGTCGTAGCCGTGATAGCTGGGTGACGGATTGATCGGCATCAGCCAGATGCCGCTGACGCCCAGTGCCTTGAGATAGTCGAGCTTCGCGGTGACGCCGTTGAGATCGCCGATGCCGTCGCCGTCGGTGTCGTACCAACTGCGCACGAAGATTTCGTACCAGACGTCCGGGCGGGCGGTGGAGGCAGCGTCCGACGACAGCGCCTTGACTGCAGCCTCGTGGTGCTCGGCAGGCGCACGCGCGGATGGCGCCGCGCATCCGGTGACGAGCAGGGCATTGCACATTAGCAAGGCAAAGGCAGCAGGGCGCATCAACGGGGACTCCGGCAACTTGCGGCTGATCGTGTCGTTTTTGCGTGGCGAATGGCTTGCGCCGGGCGGCGACCATCCATCGTGAGAGTGCTCTTCATGGTAGGCCGCCGGGCGGCGAATGCCGCAGTTGTGCATACGTATTCATGCGCCGCGGGGGCGCTTTTCAGCGCTGCGCCGTGAGATGAGCGAGCGGCTTTCGACGCGCCGGTGCGGAACGCGTCCGCCTTGGCGGCGGCCGGTGGGACGGGCACGGCATTGGTTGCATCATGCGCGCCGTGCGCGACACAAATGGCGGGCAAAAAAAACCTGCCGGCGTCGCCGCCGGCAGGACAGGGAGTAGCTGCGTTGGCTCAGAATTTGTAGGTGGCGCCAAGCAGGTAGGTACGGCCCCACTCGATGTACTCGAGCGGACGATCCCTGGTGCCGGCGTAGGTGCGATACGGCGCGTTCGTCAGGTTGCTGGCCTGCAGCTGCACACTCAGTCCGTGCAGCTTGCTGCCCTCGGCGAAGGTGTAGCCAACCTGTGCGTCGAAGATTTTTTCGCCGACGACATAGCGCAGCGTGCGCGCACCGTTGAAGTTGCCAATTTCGCCGATGAAGTCCGAACGCTTGCGCTCACTGATGCGGGCATCGAACCCATTCTTTTCGTAGTAGGCGGTGAAGTTGAACACGCGCTTGGACAGGCCTGGCAGGCTGATCGGGCCATCGCCCACGCTGGTCGCGTTCTCGGGAGATCTGATCTTGACGCTGCTGTCGTTGAAGCTTGCGCTGCCCAGCACGCCGAAGCCATCAAGTGCCGGCGTAAGCATGCTCAGCGGTATCGATGCCGACAATTCCAGACCCTTCAGACTGCCACCCTTGCCGTTGAACGGAGCACTGAAGGTTCCCTTGGTCAGGGTCGGCGGCTCGTTGGGACCCGGCACATAATTGGCTACCAGGGACGAGAAGTCGTAGTTGTCGCGCGTCTGCGTGTAGATGTAGCTGGTCAGGTCCTTGTAGAAGAACGCCGCGGCGACGTAGCCACTGCCACCGAAGTATTTTTCCCACGACAGATCGAAGGCGTTGGCGCGCCACGGGTCAAGCCTCGGATTGCCGCCGCTGGCACCCGGCTTGCCGGTGGTCTTGTCGACCCCGAACTCCAGCGAGGCGCGCATGTCATCCATGCGCGGACGCGCAACCTGCTTGGCCAGTGCCACGCGGAGCATCTGGGTGTCGGTAAGCGAGAAGGCCAGATTCAGGCTGGGCAGTACGTCGGTATAGGTCTTGCCGTCGGTGAACCTTTCGATCTGGCTGCCAACCGGCTTCGAATCATTGAAGACGTTGGCCGACGAGGACTGGTCCGCGCGCTGCACCTGGACGCCCACGTTGCCGCGCACGGGAATGCCCCATACGGTGTCGATATTCGCCATCGCATAGGCGGTGGTGATCTTCTCCGACAGGTCCCAGGCCTTGGACACCAGATACGAGGCGTCTTCGTTGGGCGCGAAGGTCATGTAGCGCGCGACGGCACCCGGCACATACCACGACGGGATCTTGCCGACGCCGGCGAAACCCAGGTCCACCAGGCCGTACTGCAGGTCGGGTGCGATCGCCGTGTCGCCCTGGGCACCGACGTTGATATTGCCTTCGGGCTGGTGCTTGATCTTTTCGCGGTCGGCGTAGTTGATGCCCACTTCCACGTCGGTGATCAGCTGGCTGACCGAATCGGGCATCGGGATGGTGGCGCCGAGCTTGGCGCTCTTCAGCTGATCGCTGACCCTCGGCGCCTTGCCGTAGCCTGAGCCGTAAATGGTATTGGTCAGGAACAGCTTGCTCGCATCGGAATAGTTGAGTCCGGGCGCCAGCTGGGAAAAGTTGCTGCCCGAGTAGTTCAGGTTGAGCGAATCAAGCTGCGGTGCAGGCACCAGCTGGGTGTTGTTCTCGAGGTTGAGCTCGCGACGCTTGGCCTTGGAGTAGCTGAGGTCGGCCACGATGCTGACCTGACCGGCATTGAACTCGTTCTTCCAGCCTGCCGCGTTGATGGTGTCGTGACGGCTGTTGTACATGCCGCGCACCAGCGGATAGATGTTGTTGGCCGTGCCGCCGGTGAATGTCCCGTTGCCGTTGATCGTCGGGTTGGTGACGGCGAGACGGCCGTAGCCGCCGTTGTAGTCGCCAAGGTTCACCTCGAACTGGTTGGCGGTGTCCTTCTGCGTGGCCTTGGTATGGAACAGGTCGAGCGTGCTGGTCCAGCTTTCCGACGGCCGCCATTCCACCGTGGCCATCACGCCGTCGCGCTTGGTGTAGCCGGTGCGGCGCAACGCCTTGATGCCATCCGAGAACCAGGTGCCGGCGGGCACGCCAGGACGCCAGTTGTCACCCACCTGCTGCCAGGGTTCGTACAGGCCGACCTGATTTTCCTGGGTTGGGGTCTGCGAGTGCGCGTAGCCAACGGCAATGCCCAGCGTGTGATCCATGAACTGGCCGATGTAGCTGGCGTTGAATCGATTGCCGAACGCACTCGAATCTGCTGCCCGGCCCAGCGAATTGTGCTGGCCGCGCACACCGACAACGGTTACGGCCTGCTGGTAGTCCAGCGGCCGCACGGTGTGCATGTCGAGCGTGCCGGAAAGTCCCTGGCCGATCAGGCTGGCCCTGGGCGTCTTGTACACGGTGACGCCGCTGACAAGTTCGGAAGGATACTGGTCGAATTCCACGCTGCGGTTGTCACCGGTGCTGACCATCTCGCGACCGTTGAGCAGGGTGGTGGCGAAGTCCGGCGAGAGACCGCGCACGCTGATCACCTGGGCGCGTCCGGCGACGCGCTGGGCCGACACACCCGGCAGGCGCGCAATCGATTCGGCGATGCTGACGTCAGGCAACTTGCCGATGTCTTCGGAAGAAATGGCTTCGACGATCTCGTTGGACGATTGCTTGGTCGCGATCGCGCTCTGGATACTCTGCGCGAAGCCGCTCACCGTCACCACGCCGAGTTCGGTGGCTTGCTGCTTCTTCTTCGCCTTGGCGTCCTTGACTTCCTGGGCGGTGGAAGTAGTGCTTCCCTGAGTGGTGTCCTGGCTGGACTGGTCGGCGTTGCCGGTCGGAGGTGTCGCGGCCCAGGTCACCGAGGTGGCGCAGAAGCCCACCGATGCCAGCGCCAGAACCAGCACTTTGCGTTTGAGTATCACCGTTATCCCCTCCCAGGGTTGCGCGTCATTATTGGTCATTGGTTTCAGCCCCAGCGTCGCGGCGGATGACTCGCGCTTGCGCAGCACCTGTCCGTCGACGTGGCGCCATGGTAGGGCGGCGTCCGCCGGTCGGACCGTTCATGCATACGTATTCATTGTGCTGCTGTGCGTCGAAGACGACGCTGCAACGCAGTCGCCGAGGATGCATCGATCGCTCGGGTATCGAGCCAGGGTTGGTGGGCGCGAATGCCGCTGCGGCGCTGTTTGCGTGCTCGGCAGCAGCGATGGAACCGGCTTCGCGGCTGCATCGTCATGCCTCATGCTGCGCTGCGATAAGCGCATTCGATGAATACGTATGCACTGTCGCCGTGCTGTCTGCACGCTGCCGCTAAGCTCCTCCACGGGCTGCACAACAGCGTGCCTGCAGGCGCGCGCTTCGACGCGGCAAACACACGGGACAAGCGAATGAGTGATGCACCCTGGTGGCGCGGCGCCGTCACCTACCAGATTTATCCGCGCAGTTTCCTCGACACCGATGGCGATGGCGTGGGCGATCTGCCGGGCATCATCGAGCGGCTCGACTATGTCGCCAGCCTCGGTGTCGACGCGATCTGGATCGCGCCGTTCTTCAAATCGCCGATGGCCGACTTCGGCTACGACATTGCCGATTATCGCGACGTCGATCCCCTGTTCGGTTCGCTGGCCGACTTCGATGCCTTGCTGGCGAAGGCGCATGGGCTGGGCCTGAAGGTGATGATCGATCAGGTGCTCAGCCATACGTCGGCGGAGCACGCCTGGTTCAAGGAGAGCCGGCAAAGCCGCGACAACCCGAAGGCGGACTGGTATGTGTGGGCCGACGCGAAAGACGACGGCAGCGCGCCGAACAACTGGCTGTCGCTGTTCGGTGGCTCGGCCTGGCAGTGGGAGCCACGCCGCGGCCAGTACTACCTGCACAACTTCCTGACGTCGCAGCCCGACCTGAATTTCCATCATGCCGAGGTGCGCACGGCGATTCTCGACAGCGTGCGTTTCTGGCTGGACAAGGGTGTGGACGGCTTCCGGCTGGATGCGATCAACTTCTGCTTCCACGATCGCCAACTGCGCGACAACCCGCCCAAGCCGAAAGACAAGCGCGTGGGCCGCGGCTTCAGTCCGGACAACCCGTACGCGTTCCAGTACCACTATTACAACAATACCCAGCCCGAGAACCTCGCCTTCCTGGGCGAATTGCGCGCGCTGATGGACGGCTATACGGACGTGGCGGCACTGGGCGAGATTTCCTCGGAGGATTCGCTGGCGACGATGGCCGAATACACCCGTGCCGGCCGCCTGCACATGGGGTACAGCTTCGAGCTGCTGACCGATGACTTCAGTGCGGCACACATCCGCGGCACCGTGCAGACGCTGGAAGCGCAGATGACCGAGGGCTGGCCATGCTGGGCGATTTCCAACCACGATGTGGAGCGCGTGCTGACGCGCTGGGGCAAGGGGCAGTCGTCGGGCAGGCTGGCCAACCTGCTCACCGCGATGGTCTGCTCGCTGCGCGGTTCGGTATGCGTCTATCAGGGCGAGGAGCTGGGATTGACCGAGGCGGAGCTGCCGTTCGAGGCGCTGCAGGATCCCTATGGCATTGCCTTCTGGCCGCAGTTCAAGGGCCGCGATGGTTGTCGCACGCCGATGCCGTGGAGTGATGCCGCGGCGCATGCCGGCTTCAGTCGCGGCACGCCGTGGTTGCCGGTGCCGGCGGAGCATCGTGCGCTGGCGGTGGGTCGGCAGGATGCCGATCCGCATTCGGTGTTGAACGGCTTCCGCCGCTTCATGCACTGGCGTCGTTCGCAGCCGGCGTTGCGCTGGGGCGACATCGCCTTCATCGACACCGCCGAGCCGGTACTGGCATTCACCCGCCGGCTGGCCGGGCAGACCCTGCTGGTAGTGTTCAACCTCGCCGATGCGCCGGTGGATGTCGAGCTTTCCGACGAGCTTGCCCGACTGCAGCCGCTGGATGGCCATGGCCTGCAGCCGGGTCACGTCGACGGCAACTGCCTGCGGCTTCCCGGTTACGGCGTGTGGTTTGCCGGCGCGGCTTGATGGCGCGAAACGCGATCAGGCCCCCGCACATCAACGACACCGTCGACGACGTGCAGGGTCGGCAGCTTTGACTCCTCCCCCTGCAGCGCAGGGGAAGGTCGGCGACCGAAGGGAGTCCTTCAGGTGACGGGGTTGCTTCGGGTGGCGAGAAGATCAAGAGCGGACCCCACCCCGACCCTCCCCTGCGAGCAGGGGAGGGAGCGCGTCGGCCGGCACGTGTGACTCATCCCCCGTCGTGCAGGGGAAGGGGCGGGCCGACTACTTCCGCTGCGCCGCGCTGGCGTCGCGGGTGCCGCGGAATTCGGAATCCTTGCTCCAGTTCGGCCATTGGTCGGAATTGGCCAGCTCGCTGCCGACGCCGTAGAGCACCTGCAGGTCGCGCGCCATGCCGGTGAACGACCAGCTGGCCTGCCATTCGTCGGCAGGCTGGTGGTAGCGCTTCTCGGTGTACGCGTCCTCGGCCGCCTTGCCGGCCTTGAGTCCGCCATCGACCCAGTCGTTGCCGGAGCCGAACGACACGGCCGGCACGCCGCGCTTGGCGAACGAGAAATGATCGGAGCGGAAGAAATAGCCCGCTTCCGGCTTCGGGTCGGCCGTATACGTCATGCCGTGCTGCTTCGCCTCGGCGACCAGGTCATCCAGCAGGCCCAGCTTCGCGCTGCCGGAGATGGTGAAGTTGCGCGCGGGCCCGTGCGGGTCGAGCGCATCCATGTTCAGCACGCCCACGGTGGTGGCCAGCGGGTACAGCGGATTGGCGGCGTAATACTCGGAGCCGAGCAGGCCCTTTTCTTCGGCGGTGACGTTGAGGAACACCACCGAGCGTTCGGGTTTGGCTCCCTGCGCGAACGCGCGCCCCATCTCGATCAGCGCCGCGGTGCCGGTGGCGTTGTCGACGGCGCCGTTGTAGATGCGGTCGCCGCTGGCATCCGGTGCGCCGACGCCGAGGTGATCCCAGTGCGCGCTGTAGATCACCGTCTCGTCGGGGTGCCTGCTGCCCTCGATGCGGCCGACGATGTTGTGCGAGGTGATCACCTGCGAGTCAACCTTGAAGTTCGCCGAAAGGCTTGCGCCCTTCAGCGCCACCGGCTGGAAGTCGCGTGTCTGCGCCTGCTTCTTCAGCGTGTCGAAATCCAGGCCGGCGTGCCTGAACATCTGCACCGCCAGATCACGCTGGATCCAGCCTTCCAGCTGCGGATGCACGGCGGCGGGTTTGGCACGCACGATGTCGAACATCGCGTTGATGTTGGAGTTCTTCACCGTGGCCCAGCCGTAGGAAGCCGGCGCCGTTTCATGGATCACCAGCAGGCCCAGCGCACCTTGTCGCGCGGCTTCTTCGTATTTGTAGGTCCAGCGGCCGTAGTAGGTCATCGCCTTGCCGCCGAAGTCGCCGTGGCCGGTTTCGAAATCCGGATCGTTGACCAGCACCACGGCGATCTTGCCGTGCAGGTCGACGCCCTTGAAGTCGTCCCATTGCCGCTCCGGCGCCTTGACGCCGTAGCCCACGAACACCAGCGGTGCGTTCGCGATGGCGACCTTGGTCGAGCCGTCCATCGGTGCGCGCACGGCGATCTGCTCGCCTTGGGTCAGTGCCTCCTGTTGATTTCCCAAAGTGAGCTTCAACGAAGGAATGCCGGCGATCTGGCTGCGCCGAAGCGGCACCGCCTGGGTCCAGCTTCGTTTGCCGTCTTTCAGGTCGCCGCCGGGCTGCAATCCGGCGGCTTTCATCTGCGCCACCACGTAGTCGATCGTCTTCGCCTCGGCGGGTGTGGCCGGGCCGCGGCCCTCGAATGCGTCCGAGGAGAGCGTCTTCACGTCGGTCGACAGCCGCGCGGTACTGAAGGTGGGCTGGTCGGTGGCCTGGGCGGTCGAACACGCCGCCATGACCAGGGTGCTGAGGAGGAGTCGCTTCACGGGCAGTCACCTGTCGGAGGGCAGAGTGCTCCGATACTAGTCAGCAACTGCGCGGGGGTCCATCAAGCTGCCGCGATACCTCTGGCCGCGCGGCGGCTGCGCCGTTCGGAGCCGTTCGGCCCGAAGGATTTCCCGTGCTTCAGGCCTTGCGCACGCGCCGCGGCTTCGCCTGTGCCGCGATGATCAGTTGCTCCAGATAGGCGATGCCTTCCTCTTCGGGGAAGAACGCCACCACATCGGCAACGGTAAGTTCGTGCCGCTTGCGCAAGGCGAGGAATTCCTCGCGGGCCATCGCCATGCGCTGCGCCGCCTGGGCTTTCTTGCCCAGCGGCTTGGCGGCCTGCTGCTTTTCCACTTTCTGCTCGAGCTTGGCAAGTTCCTCCTGGAACTGGCGGAAATCGTATTTCTGGGAAGTCATGGTTCGTGGAGTTCTTCGACGTGTCGGCCGATTTTCGCATGCCCGCGCCCGCAGGCGGGAAGATCGCCGTTCAGTTCATTCCACTCTGCCGGCTCAGGCGGCCAGGTTCCGCCTGCTGCGATCAAGGATCAGCGCCAGCGCGTTGTCCTGCGAGTCCCGCGCAGCGCTGTAGGCTTGGGAAAACAATGTGGAAAAGCGTTCCGTCGGGCCGGTTGGCGGCGGCGCCACAGCTTCTTCCTGCCGCACGGCGTTCGCGGCAATGATGGAGGGTGGTGCTGCCATCGGCTCCGCCGGTGCGAGCGATGGACTGGTGCCGTTTGCCAGCGACTCGCGACAGCGCGCATAGCGCTGCCGCAGCCGATCGGCCAGCAGCCGCTGCGTGGTGCCTGCAATGAGCTTGGTGGAATGTTCGTCCATGGCCGCTTCTCGATCGAACCCGAACCGGTTCATCCACGAGCAAGCAGTATTTGTGCCAATTCGAAAACTTGTGATGAAGATCACAATTCGCATGCGGCTTTTGCAGTAGACGCCTTGCGCGCAGCGGGCCGCGAGTCGCCACCATGCACCCCGGCGTGCCCTCCGCGCAAGTCGAAGCTTGCCACCTGACGAGGGCTCGACCATGCAAAAGTTGTCGCGGAGTGACCCAAATCGACCAGCTGCGCCGATGCCCTTCTGCGTCACGAGCCACTCAGGACCGAACCGCACCCCGGGGCGGTACTGCACGTTTCGGACACGCAAACAAAAGCCGCAACAGGTGCGGCTTTCGTGAGACACATGACATGCATGGTGGCCGGGGACGGAATCGAACCGCCGACACGGGGATTTTCAATCCCCTGCTCTACCAACTGAGCTACCCGGCCGGGAACCTGGCGATCAAGCACAACCGGGAGGGTTGCTGTTGATGCGTGGAGCCGCGCATTAGACCGAATGCGCGGCGTTTCGTCAAGACTCGGTGGGCGGCGGGGTGAAGCCGTTGGCCTGGTCGAAGTCGCCGCCGAACAGGAATTTCTCCATTTGTTCGCTGAGGTACTTGCGCGATTTCGGGTCGAGCGGGTTGAGCCGGTACTCGTTGATCAGGGTGGTCTGGTGGGCCAGCCATTGCTGCCAGGCGGGCTTGGAAATCTCGCTGTAGATGCGCTGGCCGAGCGGGCCGGGCCAGGGCGCAAAGTCGAGGCCTTCGGCGTCGGTGCCGAGTTTGCTGCAATGGATGGTGCGGCTCATGGTGTCATTCCTGTGCGGCCCTTGCGGGCAGACGGATCAAATGCTGTGCAAAGTTTGCAGGATGGGCTCAGCCGGCGTCGTTGACCTGCAGCAAGAGGCTGCGCACCGGCGCGGGCAGGCCGAGCGCATCGAGTTCGTCGATGTCGCACCAGCGCAGGCCCGGATTATCGGCGATACCTCGCGCGGGTGTCGCGCGATCGAACAGCAGTGGCTCGATCCCGAGCCGATAGTGGCTGAAGACGTGGGTGAACGGGGCCAGTGCCTGTGCGTCGTCGATCTGCGCGTGTTGCCGCGCCACGCGCCAGGCGTCGTCCGGATCGCTCGCTTCGGGCAGGCTCCACAAACCCGACCACACGCCTTGCGGGCCACGGCGTTCCAGCAGGACGCGGCGATGGGCATCGCGCAGGATCACCATGATGGTGCCGCGTGTCGGAAGGATCTTGCCTGGCTTGCGGGTGGGCAGTTGCGCAGTGAGGTCGTCGCGACGGGCCGCGCAGTCGGCGGCAAGTGGACAGGCGTCGCAACGTGGCCTGGAACGCGTGCAGATCGTGGCACCCAGATCCATGATCGCCTGGGTGTAGTCCGCCACGCGCGTGCTCGGCGTATGTTCTTCGGCGCGCAGCCACAGCTGTCTTTCCACCGCGCTCTCGCCGGGATGGCCATGGATGCCGTGGTAGCGGGCCAGCACGCGCTTGACGTTGCCGTCGAGGATCGCAAAACGCAGGCCGTGCGCCTGGGCGAGGATCGCGCCGGCGGTGGAGCGGCCGATGCCGGGCAGCGCGCCCAGTTCGGTGAAGTCGAGCGGCAGATGGCCGCCGTGCTGCTCCACGCAGATCTGCGCAGCGCGATGCAGGAAACGGGCGCGCCGGTAGTAGCCCAGTCCCGACCACAGCGCCAGCACCGTATCTTCCTCGGCGGCGGCCAGTGCGCCGAGCGTCGGCAGCGCGCCGACGAAACGCTCGAAATAGCCGACCACGGTGGCCACCTGGGTTTGTTGCAGCATCACTTCGGACAGCCACACGCGATAGGCGTCGCGCTGACCATCGGCGCGTGCCTGCTGCCATGGCAGGTCCTTGCGGCCGTGCTGGTCGAACCAGCGCAGCAGTCGCCTGGCGAAACCGGCACTCATGGTTTCTTCTTGGCCGCGGGTTTCGCCGCGGGTGCGGCGACCGTGCTGGCGGGGGCGGGTGCGTCGACGCCGGCCTGGATGGTGAGGCCTTCGATATTGATGCCGGCGGCCTGGATGCTGGCAATCTCGGCGTGGCCGCTGCCCGGTGGCACGCTCAACTGCGGACCCCGTGGATCGCCCAGGTCACTCCACCAGCGTGCCAGCGCCAATGGCGGCAGTTTCAGGTCGGCATGGTTGGCGGGGCCATCGAGCTTCAGCGCCAGCAGCAAGGGGTTGCTCTGATCGGCGGGAGTGAGTCGCAGCGAGATGGCGTACTGGTCCTGGTTGGCCTGTTCCAGTTTGCCGGCCAGGCTGGCGACGGCGTTGGCCGCACCATGCCAGTACGCGCTGCCGGTGAGGGCAAGCCGGAGGGACTTGCCTTGCGCCAGATGCAGGGTGATGTTCTGCAACCGCAGCGCATTGCCTTCGATGCGGGGTGTGGCCGACAAGCGCAGTTGCACCGGCGTACCCGCCGCGGTGACCGCGGCAAGGTCGAGTGGAAATGGCTGGCCGGTGACCAGGCTGCCGGCTTCGAGCGAGACGTTGCCCAGCAGCACCTCGTTGCCACGCACGACGCTGCCGTGGCTGATGCTGACGCCGGTGTCGATCCGCGGAATGTTCGGCGGTGCCCCCGCGGGCTGGGCCGGCAGCGAGGCAAGCCACTCCTGCAGGGCATCCAGGTCAACTCGCGGCGAGTCGATTTCCAGTTGCGAGATGACGGTGGGGCCGCCGAGCAAGGTGTGCCACGGCAAAGCAAGCTGGCCGTGTGCCGCCAGCAGGATTGGCGCGGTGGCGCCGGTGGCATTCAGCGTGATGCCGTCCAGTTGCAGGGCCGGGCGTGGAAACAGGGTCGGACTGGCCGGACTGGCCAGGCTCAATTCCAGCCCGGCCGTGCGGGCCTGGGTCTGCAGCATGCGGGTGAAGCGTTCCGGCTGCAGCAGCAGGTACACCGCGATGATCGCCGCCAGCACCAGCGCCAGGGCCAGCCCGCCACATGCCATCAGGATCAACCGCCATCGACGCGACATGCGTTCAGCTCCGCCGTTGCGGCGCGGTCATGAGCCAGTTGCTCCGACGCCCAGGCTGGCCGGCAGCAGGCCGTCGACGAAGGCGGCGGCGTCGAAAGTGCGCAGGTCGATGGCGGTTTCGCCCAGGCCCACGTAGCGGATCGGCAGGCCGAACTCGCGGGCCAGCGCGAACACCACGCCACCCTTGGCCGTGCCGTCGAGCTTGGTCACCACCAGGCCGGTGACGCCGACGATCTGGCGGAACTGGCGTACCTGGTTGACCGCGTTCTGGCCCGTGGTGCCGTCCAGCACCATCAGCACTTCGTGGGGCGCGTCGGCGTCGATTTTCTTCAGCACGCGGGCGATCTTGCCCAGTTCGTCCATCAGGCCGCCCTGGGTGTGCAGGCGGCCGGCGGTGTCCGCGATCAGCACGTCGGCGCCGCGCGAACGGGCCGCCTGCAACGCATCGAAGATCACGCTGGCCGAATCGGCGTCCTGGCCCTGCGAGATCACCGGCACCTGGTTGCGTTCGCCCCAGGTCTTGAGCTGCTCGACCGCGGCGGCGCGGAAGGTGTCGCCGGCAGCCAGCATCACCGCGTGACCTTCATCGCTCCAGCGCCGGGCCAGCTTGCCGATGGTGGTGGTCTTGCCGGCGCCGTTGATGCCGACCACGAGTACCACGAACGGCTTGCGATGGCGCACGTCCAGCGGCTGCTCGACCGGCTTGAGCATGGCAACCAGCGCCTCGCGCAGCGCGGCCAGCAGCGCCGGCGCGTCGGCGAATTCGCGCTTGTGCATGCGCTTGCGCAGGTTCTCGACCAGTTCGGTGCTGGCTTCGATGCCGACATCGGCGGTGATCAGGGTGGTTTCCAGTTCGTCGAGCAGGTCGTCATCGAGCTTGGGGTGACGCACGAACAGCGAGCCCAGGCTGCGCGAGAACAGGTTGCCGGAAAGCCGGTCGCGCCAGCCGCGTTTGGCCGGTGTTGCGGCGGCATCTGTCGCGGGCGCGGCGGCCGCCTCGAAGCGGTCGGGATCGGTCGGCGACGGCACCTCGGTCGGCGCTTCATGCAGCGCAGGCGCCTGGCCCTCCACCATCACGGCACCGACCGGTGCGGGAGAGGTTGGTTGTTCCGCGTCCTTTTCGGCGGGCTTTTTCTTCCAGAACTTGAGCATTGCGGCCGGGATTCAAAGACAATGGGCGGCATGCTAACACTCCAACCTGTACTGCCCGCTGAGGCGCCGCGTGCCGCCGGCGCGATCGCATGAGCGGCAGCGGCAAGCGCAGCCCGGGGCGAATCCGGATCATCGGCGGCCAGCTGCGCAATTCCCGCCTGGACGTGCCTGACCTGCCGGGCTTGCGACCCACCGCCGAGCGGGTCCGCGAGACGCTGTTCAACTGGCTGGCGCCGGTAATCCAGGGTGCACGCTGCCTGGACCCGTGCGCGGGCACGGGCGCGCTGGGTATCGAAGCCTGGTCGCGCGGAGCGGCTGCCGTGCAGTTCGTCGAACGGGATGTTTCGGCGGCGCAGGCGCTGCGGGCGAATCTTGCGCGGTTGAAGGTGGATGGCAGCCAGGTGGTGGCCGCGGACGCCACCGGTTTCCTGCAGCAGGCCGGGCAGCCGCACGATCTGGTCTTCCTCGATCCGCCGTTCGCGCTGGATCTGTGGTCGGTGCTGGCCGCATTGCTGGAACAGGGCGGCTGGCTGGCCGCGCAGGCGTGGATTTACGTGGAATCGCCCCGCGGTGTGTCGCCCGCCTTGCCAGTGAACTGGCGGATGCATCGGGAAGGTCAGGCGGGCGAGGTGCGTTTTGCGCTCTATCGGCGCGCGCTTCCGTTAAGCTAGTGGCACAACCACTGCCGTTTCTGTCTTGTGAGCAAACCCTTGGGCAATCCGCGCCTGGCCGTTTACCCGGGCACCTTTGATCCGATCACCAATGGTCATACCGACCTGGTGACCCGCGCCGCGCCGTTGTTCGATCGCGTGATCGTGGCTGTGGCCGACAGTTCCAGCAAGGGACCGGGCTTCAGCATCGGCGAGCGGATATCGCTGGCGCGGATGGCGCTGGCCGACTTGCCGAACGTGGAGGTGCGCGGCTTCGACTGCCTGCTGGCGACCTTCATCGAACAGGTGGGCGCCGGCGTGATCATTCGCGGCCTGCGCGCGGTGTCGGATTTCGAATACGAGTTCCAGCTGGCCAGCATGAACCGGCATCTGATTCCCCAGGCCGAGACGCTGTTTCTGACGCCGGCCGAGCAATACAGTTTCATTTCGTCCTCGCTGGTGCGCGAGATCGGCCGCCTCGGCGGAGACATTTCCGGTTTCGTGCATCCGGCGGTACAACAGGCCATGCGGCAGCGCTGGCAGAAGAGCCTCGCCGGCTCCAACAAGCAACCCGAAACAGAAGGTGATAACCATGCGTAAGTTCGCTCTCATTGCTGCCCTCGCGCTGACCGCCAGCCTGGCCCTGAGCGCCTGCGGCAAGCACGAAGAAGCCCAGCAGGCCGGCCAGCAGGCCAGCCAGCAGGCGACCAAGCCGACCGATCCGAACGACATCAAGGCATGGAATGCCTACCTTGGCCAGATCGTGCAGAACAACATGCAGGGCATGAAGGCTGATCGCCCGTACCCGTACCTGGTGCCGGCAGGCGACTCCGCCGACGCCGTGGCCGGCCGCGGTCGTCAGCTGTCGAACGTGCAGGACACCGTGGCGCGCGGCGTGCTGCCGGGCAACATGCTGGTGTTTGCCGGCCCCGATTCGGCCAAGACCGCCGACCTGGTGGCCGAGGCCTTCAAGGACGCCAAGCCCGGTTCGTTCAAGGACGTGATCGTCCTGTTCATCGGTGACAAGGCGGACGAGCAGCGCGTCGACGCCGTGCTCAAGCCGACCGGCGCCACGGTGCGTTTCGTCGCCATGTAATAAAGCAGGAGTGGGTGGAGAGAGTGAGTGGAGAGGGCTGCGCTTCGCTTTCTCTCATTTCCCGCTTCTCTTCACTCACTCCTGTTTTCAATCATGTCCCTGAAAATCCTCGACACCTGCGTCAATTGCGACGTCTGCGAACCGGCTTGCCCGAACAAGGCCATCTCGCTGGGCGAGGAGTTCTATGTGATCGACCCGTCGCTGTGCACCGAATGCGTGGGCCACCACGACGAACCGCAGTGCGTGGTGGTGTGTCCGGTCGAATGCATCATCAGCGACCCGCAGCACGTCGAATCGCACGAGCAGCTTGAACTGAAATATCACCACCTGATGGCAAAGGAGTCCGCGGCATGAGCATGTCCATGAACTGGCGGATAGTGACTTTGGGCCTGCTGCTGGTCGCCGGCGGCGCTTTCGCCGCCGATGGCGTGCCGACGAAGACGACCACAGCCCCGAACAATCACGTCTCGGTCCAGCGTCCGGGACATGCGGCGATTGCCAGCGCGAACTTCCACGCCACCGAAGCCGGCCTCGAAATACTGGCCAAGGGCGGCAACGCGTTCGACGCCGCGGTGGCAGTCGCGTCCACGCTGTCGATCGTGGAGCCTGAAAGCTCCGGCATCGGTGGCGGCTTCATGGCCGTGCTGCATCGTGCCAAGGACGGCCGCAACGTGTTCATCGACGCACGCGAAACCGCGCCGGCGGCAGTGAATGCCAAGGACTACCTCAATCCCGACGGCAGCCCCAACCGTGACACCGCGCTGAAGGGTCCGCTGTCCGCCGGCATTCCGGGCGAGCCGGCGGGATTGGTGCTGATCGCCAGGCGTTATGGGCGTTTGCCGCTGGCGCAATCACTGGCGCCGGCGATCCGCATCGCCCGCAACGGTTTCGAGCCGGATGAGCGCCTGCGTGGGGCGATCGCCGGCATGCAGAAAGACCTGCAGCGCTGGCCGGCCTCGGCGGCAAAATACCTGCCGGGTGGCAAGCCGCCAGCCGCAGGCGCGCTCTGGAAGGACCCGGGCCAGGCGCGCACGCTGGAGCTGATCGCCGCGCACGGCGACAACGGCTTCTATCACGGCGAGACGGCGGACAAGCTGGTCGCTGCGGTGAAGGCGGCCGGCGGCAACTGGACGCTGGCCGATCTGGCCGGCTACAAGGCGAAGGAGCGCACGCCGATCACCGTGGATTACCGCGGTTACCAGATCATCACCGCACCGCCGCCATCGTCCGGCGGCGTGGCGATCGCCGAGATCCTCAATATCCTGTCCGGCTATGACCTGACCAAGATGGACCAGGTGCAGCGCGTGCACTACATCGTCGAGGCGATGCGCCGCGCATTCCGCGACCACAACGATTATCTGGGCGATCCGGACTTCGTGAAGATGCCGCTGGAGATGCTGCTGTCGCCGTTCTACGCCGACGGCCTGCGCCAGAGCATCCTGCCGGACCAGGCCACGCCGTCATCGATGCTGCCACGGGCCGAGGCGGCCGAGCCGGGCATGCATACCACGCATTTCTCGATCATCGACGCCGACGGCAACATGGCCGCGGTGACCTCCACGGTGAATTACACGATGGGGTCGAGCTTTGTCGCTGCAGGCACCGGCGTGCTGCTGAACGACGAGATGGATGATTTCGCGCTGGTACCGAACAAGCCGAATGTCTACGGGCTGCTCGGCAGCAAGGCGAATGCGCCGGTGGCTGGCAAGCGGATGCTGTCGTCGATGTCGCCCAGCATCGTGATCGGCGCCGACCGCACGGCGGTAATCGGTTCGCCGGGTGGTTCGACCATCATCACCCAGGTGCTTGAGGGCATCCTGCATTTCATCGACGGCGAAAGCGCGCAGCAGATCGCCGCCCACAAGCGCTTCCATCACCAGTACATGCCCGACGTGGTCAACGTGGAAGAGGGCACCTTCGACGCTGCCACCAGCGCGGCATTGACGAAGATGGGCTATACGCTGAAGCCGCGCGAGTCGTGGGGCTTCATGAACGTGGTGACCTGGGACCGCAAGTCGAACAGGTTGGACGCCGCCAGTGATCCTCGTCGGCCGTCCGGGCTGGGCAAGGTGCAGTAACACGACATCCATGAGTGCGGGATTCGCTGCCGTCCCCGGATGCTGCATGATGTAGCCATGGCGGGCAGTATTTTGCCGCCGGCTACGATCGGAGCAGGTTGATGGATTTGGGCAAGGGGATCTCGGTGAGTGCGCTGGCGTTGAGCGTCCTGGGCGCATTGCTGGTGCTGGCCGGGATCGGTCTGGTGGCGACGACGGCGCGTGGCCTGCAGGACTACCACGCCGCGGCCAGCCTGCATGGTGGCGAGGTGATCGATCTGGGCGAGAACGCGCGCCCGGAAGCGGGCCAGCACGGCGCCATGGCACGCGTTACCGGCACGCCGCGCGTGGTCGAGGCGCCGCGTGACCCGGATTTCAATCTGCGGGCAAGCACGCCGGTGCTGGTGCGTCATGTGGAAATGTTCCAGTGGCGCGAGATAAGGGTGGGCGACAGCGTTCATTACGAGTTGGACTGGGTCGATCACCTGCTGGACGCCGGTCACTTCGTCGACTCGAAGGGGCACGCCAATCCCGTCGGCTTCCCGATCGACGGCAAACAGTTCGATGCGGGGCTGGTGCAGCTGGGTGGATTCAAGCTGGATCCGGTGTTGCTGCATGCCATGCCCGGAACGGTGCAGGTGTCGCCCGATGCCGCCGTGCTGCCGGAAAATCTCGCGGCCAGTTTCTCGCGCTACCAGAACTACCTGGTCACCAGCGCGCGGCCGGGCGACCCGCGGCTGGGGGATGTGCGGGTGAGCTGGAACGAGGTGCCGCTGCAGGAGCTGACCGTGGTGGGACGCATCGACGGCGACCGGCTGGAGGCTGCCGCCGACGCCCCGGATGGCAAGGGTTACATCGTGCAGGTGGGCGACGTGCCGCTGCTGGACCTCTTCCCGGACCTGCCAGTACCACCGGAGTTCGTCTGGAGCTGGCGGATCCTTTCCATGCTGCTCGCTTCGCTGGGCGCCTTCGTGCTGTTGTCGGCCCATCGCGAACGGCGCGACCCACTGCTGGCGCTTGGCCTGGGTGCGCTGGTCGTGGGGGTGGTGGCTGCCGTGCTGTGGCTGGGCGACATGCAGACCATGGGTGGCTGGCTGGCAGTTTCGCTGGTAGGCCTGGGCGTCGCGGTATGGCGTTTGCGCGGACCGTTTTTCGGACCGGGGCGCGACTGAGCGCTCGCCGGCTCAGGCTTTCGTGGCGTCGAGCGGCTTGCCGTGCTCGATGAACCACAGGCCGGCGAACAGCTTGGGGTCGATCGAATAGCCGTCCGCGGCGCGGGCGAACAACCAGGCACCGGCTTCGCCGCGCGGTACTTCGTGCACCACGATGTTCTCGCTTTCGTCGCCGCCGCCGGGGCCGACTTTCTGCAAGTCCCAGGCGCGGGCGAAGGCGATCATCTCGGTGCTCATGCCCGACGACGACGGTCCCTGGTGGATGAATTCCATCCGTTCGCAGCGATAGCCGGTTTCCTCCTCCAGTTCGCGTTGCGCCGCCAGCAGGACATCTTCGCCGGATTGCCCGGGCAGGTCGCCGACCAGGCCGGCCGGCATCTCGATGGTGTTCTGCAGGATCGAGACGCGGTATTGCTCGACGAACAGCACCTTGTCCTGGGGCGTCACCGCCAGGATGATCACCGCCCCGCCGGGGTTGTTGCGTTCGGCGTATTCCCAACGGCCGCGTTTGCGCAGGCTCAACCAGCGGCCTTCGCAGAGGGTCTCCACCGGCGCGCTGGCGTCGGCGGGAATGCGGCTGGCGGAATCGTTCATGCGGTCACGGCGGGCAGGATGGAAGCAGCGGCCATGTTGACGGTTCCGTGGCGTGTCGACAACCGCTTGCCGCTGCGCGGCACTACAGCCAGCGCGCGCGCTTCAGTGCCATGTAGATGCCGCCGACGATGGTGGCCATCACCACGATCATCGCCGGATAGGCCCACGGGCGGCTGAGCTCGGGCATGTGGGTGAAGTTCATGCCGTACCAGCTGGTCAGCAGGGTAGGTGCGGCAAGCATGGCGGCCCAGCCGGCCAGCTTCTTCATCACCTCGTTCTGACGCAGGCTGACCAGCGACAGGTTGACGTTGATCGCGGCGGTGAGCATCTCGCGCATCGCGCTGATCGCCTCGTTGACGCGGAACGCGTGGTCGTAGACGTCGCGGAAATAGGCGCGCAGTTCCTCGGGGATCAGGTTCGGGTAAAGCCGGATCAGCTGCTGCACGATGTCCTGCAACGGCGCTACCGCCAGGCGCAAGGTCATCAGGTCGCGCTGCATGTCGTACAGCCGGCGGATCGTGCTGCTCTTGAAGGTCTCGCCGAAGATGTCGTGTTCGAGTTGCTGCACTTCCTCGCGGAAGTCGCGCACGATCGGCAGCAGGTTGTCGACGATGAAATCGAGCACCCCGTAAAGCGCGTAGCTGGGACCGTTCGCCAGCAGCTCCGGGGTGTGCTCGCAGGTGCGTCGCGCCGGTGCGTAGGACAGCGATGCGCCGTGGCGCACGGTGACCAGGTAACGCGGGCCGAAGAAGATGTGCGTTTCGCCGAAGGCGAGCTGGCCGTCAATCAGCTGCGCGGTCTGCACCACCAGGAACAGCGAGTCCCCGTAGGCCTCGATCTTGGTGCGCTGGTGCGCGGCATGGGCGTCCTCGATGGCCAGGTCGTGCAGGCCGAATTCGTCCTGGATCTTCAGCAACAACGCCTCATCCGGTTCGTGCAAGCCAACCCAGACGAAGGTGTCCGGTTCGGCCAGCACATCGCTGATTGCATCAAGTGTGACCTCGCCGATCCGGCTGCCATCCTGGTGGTAGGCGATGCAATTGACCACCATGCCTGTGGCGGGCCTTGGTTGGTCACTGGACGGCTGGTCAGTGGACGTCCTGGAGTCTGGCGCGGGCGAAATCGGATTCATGCAACGCATGATGCCCCGCGCCTGCGGGCGGGGCAACGCGCATCAGCGCGGGCGGCGCGGGCTCCATGCCAGCACCAGCCAGATCGGCAGCGCGAACAGCAGCCACGGCTGGTTCTGCTGCACGGTCCCCGGCAGCAGGTGCAGCAGCACCGCGATCACACAGGCAAGCAGCTGGATCGCGATCACGCCATCGATGAAGCGCGAGGCGGCGAGGCCGCGGCGCGCGCGCCACAGCGTTGGCAGCAGCAGCAATGCCAGCGGGTTGAACAGCAGCAGGTTGGCGTTCGCCCATGCCGAGTGGTGGGTGGTCAGCGTCCACAGCGCCAGCAAGACGATGCCGACCAGGGCCGCGGCGACCAGGTAAAGCGTGCCGCACATGGCGTAGCCGATTGGCCAGCGGCGGCGGCCGAGCAGCAGCAGTGCAGCGACCAGCAACCCGGCGAACGCCAGGGGCAGGCGCAGGTCGGGCGATGTGAGCGGCGGCACCTCCAGCCGGTTCGCCGAAACCAGTTGCTCGTTGAGAACCAGCGGCCGCACGCCGTCATGGCCGTCGTCCAGTTGCACCTGGCGCAGCTGGGCCTGCAACACTTCGGGCAGGAAGCTTTCCCGCCATGCATCAAGCGGTTGATCGGCATACGGCCCGAGGCCCAGGTCCAGCACCAGCATCAGCCAGGGCTGGGCGCTCATCAGGCGATCGGTCTGCTGGCGGTAGGTCATGGTGCCGGCGCGGGACTTCAGCTGGCTGGCCAGCACGCCGCCCAGCGCCTGGTTCAGCGCATCGCGCACGCGCGTGGTGCAGTTGTCCGCGTAGTAGTCGTAGTTGTAGCCGGCGTTTTCCGGGCGCAGGTTCCACAACAGGAAGTCGCGCAGGGCCGCGGCCTGGCTGGCATCGAGCGCCAGTGTCTGGCGGGTGATCGAACGCCCGGCCTCGACGTAATAGCTTTCGTCGAGGCTGGTCGGTGCCGCATCCATCAGATAGTGCATGCGGCCGCGGGCGAAGTTGACGAAGAAGTTCGCCTCGTTGAAGTCGAACACGCCGTAGTTGAAGCTGACCGCTTCGCCGGAGGCGGTGTCACGCACTTCGATGGCATCGTGGCCGAAGCGCTCCCAATAGGTTTCGCCTGCGCCGTAGGTGATCAGCGACACCTCGAGGTTGGCGCCCGGTGCGTTGGCGACGCTGGCGCGCGCCGGCGAAAGCAGGGTGCACAGCAGCAACACCAGCAGCAGGCCATACGAGCGGCAGCGGCCACCCGGCAAACGGGCGATCGTCATGTGGGCTGGCGCACCACGCGGAAGCCCTGCACCCGGCGATCGTCGGCATGGGTGACGTGGAACAGGTAGTCGCCGATGGCGACTTCCTCGCCGACCTCGGGCAGGTGACCGAATTCGGAAGTGACCATGCCGCCGACGGTGTCGTATTCCTCGTCGGGAAAGCCGGCGCCGGTCTGCTCGTTGAAGTCTTCGATCGGGGTCAGCGCGCTGACCAGCCAGTCGCCACCGGGTTGCTCGTGCATCAGCGAGGGCTCTTCCTCGTCGTCGTGCTCATCATCGATTTCGCCGACGATTTGCTCCAGCACGTCCTCGATGGTGATCAGGCCGGCCACGCCGCCGTATTCGTTGACCACCAGGGCCATGTGATTGCGGCTCAGCCGGAATTCTTCGAGCAACACGTTCAGCCGCATCGACTCGGGGATCAGTACGGCCGGGCGCATGATCGAGCGGATGTCGAAGTGCTCGGCGGCGCCGAAGAATTTCAGCAGGTCCTTGGCCAGCAGGATGCCGAGGATCTCGTCCTTGTCTTCGCCATGCACCGGGAAGCGCGAGTGGCCGGATTCGACCACGGCAGCAAGAATGTCGGGCAGCGGCGATGCCGCCGCCAGCATGACGATCTGTGCGCGCGGCACCATCACGTCGTCAACGCTCAGTTCGGTGACCTTGAGCGCACCCTCGACCATGGTGAGGGTGTTCACGGACAGCAGTCCGTTGGTCTGGGCGGAGCGCAATTCCTCGATCAGTTCGTCGCGGTTGCGTGGCTCGCCGGAAAACATGTGGCCCAGTCGATCCCACCAGGTTCGGTGGGCCGGGCCGCTGGTACTGCCGGGGTCGTCGCTCATTGCTCGTTGGGTTTCAGCCCGAAACCGGGCGGAAGGCCGATTCTAGCGGAAAAATCGTGACGGTTCAGGGCACAGGCCACGCGGTTTGGCTCCTCCCTCCTGCTTGCAGGGGAGGGAGCACGCCGGCTCAGGCGTACGGGTCGGCAACGCCAAGGCCAGCCAGGATGCGGGTTTCCAGCGCTTCCATGGCGACGGCCTCGGTTTCTTCGATGTGGTCATGGCCGAGCAGGTGCAGCACGCCGTGGATGGTCAGGTGGGCCCAGTGATCGCGCGGCAGCTTGCCTTGCTCGGCGGCCTCACGCAGCACCACCGGCGCGCAGATGGCCAGGTCACCGATCAGCGGCAGGTTCAGGCCGGGCGGCAGTTCGGCGGAAAACGACAGCACGTTGGTGGCGTAATCCTTGCCGCGGTAATTGCGATTGAGCGCGCGACCTTCGGCAGCATCGACGATGCGGATCGCCAGCTCGCTGCGCTTGCGCCGTTTCGCGCCGCGCAAGGCGGCCTCGACCCAGCGGTGGAAACTGGCTGGTGCGGGCAGGCCGATGCGCGGCACGGCATAGCTGACGGCAAGTGTCACCGGGGCGCTCATGCGTCGTCGCCTTCCTTCTGCTCGAACGCCTCGTAGGCGCGCACGATCTTCGCCACCAGCGGGTGGCGCACCACGTCGCGCGACGTGAAGAAGGTGAAGCTGATGCCGTTGACCCCGCGCAGCACCTCGATCGCCTGGCGCAGGCCCGAGCGGGTGTTGCGCGGCAGGTCGACCTGGGTGACGTCGCCGGTGATCACCGCCACCGTGCCGAAGCCGATCCGGGTGAGGAACATTTTCATCTGCTCGACGGTGGTGTTCTGCGCCTCGTCCAGGATCACGTAGGAGTCGTTGAGCGTGCGTCCGCGCATGTAGGCCAGTGGCGCGATTTCGATCACGTTGCGCTCGATCAGCTTGGCCACTTTCTCGAAGCCGAGCATTTCGTACAGCGCGTCGTACAGCGGGCGCAGGTAGGGATCGACTTTCTGCGACAGGTCGCCGGGCAGGAAGCCGAGTTTCTCGCCGGCCTCCACCGCCGGGCGCACCAGCAGCAGTCGCTGCACGCGATTCGCCTCCAGCGCCTCGACCGCGCTGGCCACCGCCAGATAGGTCTTGCCGGTGCCGGCCGGACCCACGCCGAAGCTGATGTCGTGGCTGGCGATCGCGTGCAGGTAGCGCGCCTGGTTGGGGCCACGGCCCTTGATCACGCCGCGCTTGACCCGGATCGCCACCTCCTGCGTGCCTTCGGCGGCGTCGGCGCCGATCGCGTCGATGCCGGACTCGGCCAGATGCAGGTTGATCTTGGTGCCGGTCAGGGCCTCGTCCTCGGTCAGCGCGTAGAGCACGCGCAGCACTTTCTCGGCTGCACGTGCCGCCACTTCCTCGCCGATCATCTGGAAGATGCTGCCGCGATGGTTGATCTCGATGCCCAGCCGCAACTCGATCTGCCGCAGGTGTTCGTCGAACGGCCCGCACAGGTTGGCGAGGCGGGCATTGTCTTCGGGGTCGAGCGCGAAGTCGCGTTGGATAAGTTCACTCATAAGACGCGCGAGAGTAACGCGCGAGCGGCACAAGGGCCACCGCCTCCAGTGACGCGCGAACCGCGGGCGGCGCATCCATGCCGGCGGCCGCAGGCACCGACGGAGCCGGCGCTTGAAACTAATTAACTGATGAATTAATTTATGTGCATGGCCAGAGCAACCCCATCCCCCGGCCGAACGCGGCGCCGTCGCGCCGGCCGTCCCGGCGCCGACCAACCCGATCTGCGCGAACTGCTGCTGGACACCGCGATCGCACAGTTTGCGCGGCACGGCATCGCCGCCACCTCGCTGCGCGCGATCGCCGGCGCGGCCGCCGTCACGCCCGCGCTGCTGCATTACTACTTCGGCGACAAGTCGCGGCTCACCCAGGCACTGCTCGACGAACGGCTGCTGCCTGCGCTGACTGGCCTGCGTGCGCAACTGGAGCAGGGCGGCGACGACCCGCTGGTGCTGATGGAAGGCTTTGCCCGCGGCATCACGGAGATTGTCACCCGGCATCCGTGGCTGCCGTCGCTGTGGGTGCGCGAGGTGCTGAGCGAGGACGGCGTGCTGCGCGAGGCGATGCTGCACCGGGGCGCCCCGTCGCTGCCGCAGATGCTGGCGCAGCGTTTCGCCGCGGCGCAGGCCGCGGGGCGCTTGAACCCCGGGCTCGATCCGCGGTTGCTGGTCGTTTCGCTGGTCGGCCTGACGATGTTTCCGCTGGCCAGCGCGCCGGTGTGGCGCGGCGTGTTCGACGCCGGGGATCTGGACGCCGGCACCCTGCTCAACCATACGCTGGCGCTGCTTCGGCGCGGCACGGAACCGGCATGAATCCAGGGAGGCGCACATGAAAACCACCGGTCTGATCCATCGCCTGGTCCCGCTCATCGCGGGCACAGCATTGCTGCTGGGAGCCTGCACGAAGACCCCTCCCGAGGCGCTGGGCACGCTCGAGCACGACCGCATCACGCTGCCGGCGCCAGCCGCCGAGCGCATCGTCGCGGTGCAGGTGCGCGAGGGCGAGCAGGTGCGGGCGGGGCAGCCGCTGCTGCTGCTCGACCCCGCCCACACCCGGGCGGAGCTTGCCGCCGCCGAGGCGCAGCTGAGCCAGCAACGCGAAGTGCTGGCCGAGCTCGAGGCGGGGCCGCGTTCGGAGAACATCGACCAGGCGCGCGCGAATCTGGCCGCGGCACAGGCGCAGGCGCGCGAGGCGCGGGCCTATTACGCGCGGCTGCTGCCGCTGAAGACTCAGAGCTACGTGGCTGCGGCGGACCTGGATCGCGCCCGTGCCGCGGCCGGCAATGCCGACGGTCAGGCCGCGGCGGCCGGCGCGGCGCTGGCCGCGCTGGTACACGGCTCGCGCCCGCAACAGATCGCGCAAGCGCAGGCGGCGGTGGCCGCTGCTACCGCCCAGGTGCGCGCGCAGACGGTGCTGCTGGAAAAGTTGAGCGTGGTGGCGCCGCGTGCCGGCTGGGTCGACAGCATCCCGTACAAGCTCGGCGACCAGGCGCCGGTCGGCTCGCCGCTGGCGATCCTGCTGGCCGGCGACACGCCCTACGCACGCATCTACGTGCCGGAGCAGCAGCGCGTCGGCGTGCATGTCGGCGATGCGGTGGACGTCTATGTGGCCGGACGCGCCGTACCGTATGCCGGCAAGGTGCGCATGCTCCGCAGCGAGCCCGCGTTCACGCCGTACTACGCGCTGATCGGCGAGGACGCGGCGCGCTTGAGCTATCTCGCCGAGATCGCGCTCGGTGCGGATGCCGACGCGTTGCCCGCGGGGCTGCCGGTGCGCGTCGAATTTTCCAGGGCCGCGAAGTGAACACGCCGATCGCAGGCGATGCCGACCGGCTGGCGATCCGCGCCCGCGACCTGACCCGGCGCTTCGGCGAACTGGTGGCGGTGGATCACGTCGACCTCGACGTGCCGGCCCGGCGCGTCTACGGTTTTCTCGGCCCCAACGGATCGGGCAAGTCGACCACCATCCGCATGCTGTGCGGCCTGCTCACGCCCACTGACGGCCAGATCGAGGTTCTGGGGCTGCAGATCCCCGCGCAGGCCGATGCGCTGCGTCCGCACATCGGCTACATGACCCAGCGTTTCTCGCTGTTCGAGGACCTTACCGTGCGCGAGAACCTGCAGTTTCTGGCGGCCATCCAGGGCGTGCCGAAGGCGAGGACGAAACGGCGCATCGACGAACTGGTCGAGCAATACCATTTCGCCGACCGACGGAATCAGCTGGCCGGCACCTTGAGCGGCGGCCAGAAGCAGCGTCTGGCGCTGGCCGGCGCGGTGATCCACGAGCCGGAGCTGCTGTTTCTGGACGAGCCGACCAGTGCGGTCGATCCGGAATCGCGCCGCGACTTCTGGGAGAAGCTGTTCGAGCTGGCCGATCTCGGCACCACGCTGCTGGTGTCCACGCATCTGATGGACGAGGCCGAGCGCTGCCATCGGCTGGCGATCCTCGATCGCGGCCGGCTGGTGGCTGACGGTACCCCGGGTGAACTCACCGCCGCGCTGGCGGGGCGCACCTTCCTCATCGATACCGCCGATCCGCGCCGCGCCCAGCGCACGTTGGTCGATGTGCCCGGCGTGCTCGGCGTGGCCCAGGTCGGCACCAGCCTGCGCGTGCTGGCTGGAGACGATAAGGACATGGCGCAACGCATGGACGAGGCGCTTGCCGCCGTCGGACAGCACGCCGGCGTGGCGGCGGCCGCAGCGAACCTGGAGGATGTCTTTGTCGCCGCCACCCGCGGCGGCCTGGCGGGGGCGGGCGCTCGCGGGCGGGAGCGCGCCGCATGAGCTGGCGCCGGCTGTGGGCCATCGTGCTCAAGGAGCTGCGCCAGCTTCGCCGCGACCGCGTGACGTTGGCGATGATCATCGGCATCCCGATCATCCAGCTGGCGCTGTTCGGCTACGCGATCAACTTCACCCTGCGCGGGCTCAACGCCGGCATCGCCGACCAGGCCGGTACCGCCGGTTCGCGCGCGCTGGTGATGGACATGCTTTCCAGCGGCGTGATCGCGCCGGTCGCGGTGGCGAACACGCCCGCGGAGCTGATGGAAATGATCCGGCGCGGGCAGATCAGCGTGGGCGTGGTGATCCCGCCGGATTTCGAACGCCGCCGCATCGACGGTCGCGAAGTGGCGCAGATCCTGGTGGACGGCAGCGACACCGCGGTACAGAGCGCCGCGGCGCAGCTGGCGCAGACGCCGATCGACAGCGCCCGGCCGAGCCTGCGCGCACCGCTCGCCAGCACGCCGGCGCCGGCGCCGATCAGCGTGGTGAGTTTCTACAATCCGCAGCGGCTGTCCACGGTGAACATCGTGCCGGGCCTGATCGGCGTGATCCTCACCATGACGATGGTGCTGTTCACCGGCATCGCGGTGGTGCGCGAGCGCGAGCGCGGCAACATGGAGCTGCTGATCGCCACGCCGTTGACCAGCACCGAACTGATGATCGGCAAGGTGCTGCCGTACATCGCGATCGGTCTGGTGCAGGCCAGCGTGATCCTGGCGCTGGGCATCTGGCTGTTCCACGTGCCGATCCGCGGCAGCGTGCTGGACGTCTATCTGGCGACGGGCCTGCTGATCCTGGCCAGCCTGGCGCTGGGGCTGCTGATCTCGACGCGGGCGCAGTCGCAGTTCCAGGCGATGCAGATGACGTTCTTCGTGTTCCTGCCCTCGATCCTGCTGTCCGGCTTCATGTTTCCGTTTGCCGGCATGCCGAAGTTCGCGCAGTGGTTTGCCGAGATCCTGCCGCTGACCCATTTCCTGCGGCTGATCCGCGGCGTGATGCTGCGCGGCGCCAGCCTGTGGGAGCTGTGGGGCGAGGTGCTGGCGCTGGTGGTATTCACGCTGGTGATGATGACCGCGGCGATCCTGCGCTTCCGCAAGCGGCTGGATTGAGCGGTCAGGAGCGACCCCTCAGCCAGGCACTCCCTGTGGTCGCCCAGCCCTCCCCTGCGAGCAGGGGATGGGGGCAGCGCGGGTGCTGCGACGGGTCACGCTCAGGCGATGGCTTCTTCGCTCAGCCGCACTCGCCCGCGCAGCGAATTGGCCATCGCGTCGGTGATCAGTACGTCGACGAACTGGCCGATCATCCGCGGGTGTCCGGCGAAGTTCACGTAGCGCATGTTCTCGGTGCGGCCCATCAGCTCGCTGGGGTCGCGGGTGCTGGGTTTTTCCACCAGCACGCGCTGCACGCTGCCGACCATCGCCTCGCTGATCTTTTTCGCGTTGGCGTTGATCGCCGCCTGCAGCCGCATCAGACGATCGTGCTTTTCCGTCGCCGGGGTGTCGTCGGCGAGGTTCGCCGCCGGCGTGCCGGGGCGCGAGGAGAAGATGAAGGAGAAACTCTGGTCGAAGCCGATGTCCTCGATCAGCTTCATGGTCTTCTCGAAATCCGCCTCGGTCTCGCCGGGGAAGCCGACGATGAAGTCGGACGAGACGCAGATGTCCGGCCGCACCGCGCGCAGCTTGCGGATCTTCTGCTTGAATTCCAGCGCGGTGTAGCCGCGCTTCATTGCGCCCAGGATGCGATCGGAGCCGGCCTGCACCGGCAGGTGCAGGTAGTTGGCCAGCTGCGGCACGTTGGCGTAGGCCTCGATCAGCGAGTCGGAGAACTCCAGCGGGTGCGAGGTGGTGAAGCGGATGCGGCCGATGCCGTCGATCTGGGCGATCGCATGGATCAGCACGGCGAGATCCGCGCTGCCGCCATCGTGGGTCGGGCCGCGGTAGGCGTTGACGTTCTGGCCCAGCAGGTTGACCTCGCGCACGCCCTGTGCGGCCAGCTTGGCGATTTCGACCAGCACGTCGTCGAACGGACGGCTGATTTCCTCGCCCCGCGTGTACGGCACCACGCAGTAGCTGCAGTATTTCGAGCAGCCTTCCATGATCGACACGAACGCGGTTGGGCCTTCGGCGCGTGGCTCGGGCAGGCGGTCGAACTTCTCGATCTCGGGGAAGCTGATGTCGACCTGCGGCAACCCGCTGGCGCGCTGTTTCTCGATCAGCTCGGGCAGGCGGTGCAGCGTCTGCGGGCCGAACACGAGGTCGACATAGGGCGCGCGCTTGACGATCGCCGCGCCTTCCTGCGATGCCACGCAACCGCCCACGCCGATAAGCACCGGCCTGCCATCGCGCTTGTGCTGCTTCCAGCGGCCGAGCTGGCTGAACACCTTCTCCTGCGCCTTCTCGCGGATCGAGCAGGTGTTGATCAGGATCACGTCGGCCTCGGACTCGTCGGTGGTCAGCTCCATGCCGTGCGACGCCTTCAGCACGTCGGCCATCTTGGCCGAGTCGTACTCGTTCATCTGGCAGCCGTGGGTCTTGATGAAAAGTTTGGAAGGCGCTGGCTTGCCGCTCATGGCTGGATACCGTGATTCGTGAGGCACGACGTGCCATCGTGCGAACCGTGCAGTTTACCCGGGCCAGCGCCGCCCTGCCAGTAATTGGGCATGGCGGATCAAGCACTTGCACTCCGTCTGCACGGGCGCCCGCGAGCATTGCCGTCACCTCGGCGCCCGGCCAGCCGCCGCGGCAGAACGCTGCATGGCGCACGAATTCGCCGGCCCGCACTTGGCGCTGGCGCCGCATGGCGGCACACTGCGCCCATGTTCGACGTCGCAGGTCATGGGGGAAGCGTCGATCGACCGCTCCGGGGCTTCCCATTACGCACGATCCTTGCCGGGGTCGCGCTGGTCTGTGGCTTGCTGTGGTGGCCGGCGGCCAGGGCTGGCGTGCTGTATCAATGCACCGGCGGCAACGGCGAAACGGTCTACAGCAGCAGCAAGGCCGGCTATCACGGTTGCCGGGCGATCAGCAGCTACCCGGGTTCCGCCACGTCACGGCTCAAGGCGCCGCCACCCTCTCGCGTATCGTTGACCGGGGTCTCCGGGACGGTGCTTTCCCCGGCTCGCACACTGGCCACCGGAGGCATGGAATCCACCTCATTGGCCAAGGTGCGTGGAACCGTCGAAACCAGCGCGAATCCCGTGGGCGAGGCGCCGGCCGGCAATGTCTCACTGGCGTCCGTGCAGGGCTCGGTGCTTGCCGAAACAGCCGTGCCCAAGAGCGCAGCTCCCGCCGCCGTTCCCGGCCAGTGGACTTATCGCGAGTCGCAGGCTCCCGTCGCCCAGACGCCCGCCGCGGAACAGCCCGTCGACAAGGTATTGCGAGGCGCGGTGTATCGGATCGTGCGTGCCGATGGCAGCGTGGAGTACACCAACCTGCCGCAGGTCGGTGGCCGGCGCGGCAGTGCGGTGACCATGCTGTTCACCTATATCGCCACCTGCGCTGCGTGCAACCTGCATTCGACCGTGCGCTGGGGCAGCGTGTCGCTGAACCTCACCGCCTATGCGGACGCCATCCGTTCGGCCAGCATGGAGTACGGCGTCGACGAGGCGTTCCTGCGCGCCATCATCCATGCCGAAAGCGCGTTCAATCCGCGCGCGCTGTCGCTCAAGGGTGCGCAGGGCCTGATGCAGCTGATGCCCGGCACGGCCGGCGACATGGGCGTGCTGGATGCCTTCAACAGCGATCAGAACATCCGCGGCGGCGCACGTTATCTGAGCCTGTTGCTGCACGACTTCAACGGCGACGAGCGGCTGGCCGCTGCCGCCTACAACGCCGGCCCTGGCGCCGTGCAGCGCTACAAGGGCGTGCCGCCGTATGCCGAAACGCAGGTCTATGTGGAGCGGGTGGGCACCTTGCGCAAACGCTACGGCGCGGCGATCCACCAGCCGCTGGCTTCACGTGGAGCAGGCTCGGCACCCTGATCCCCGGCCTTCGCCGGGCACCATCAATTGCCGGACAGGCTGTTGGCACCCATCGCCGGCCGCTGGGCGACGGTGACTTCGAGATGGAACGGGCTGCCGTTGCGCAGGCCCGAGACCTCGACCTTGCTGCCGGGCTTCAGTGCCGCTTCGTAGCGGCGCAGATCGGCCGGGCCCAGGATGTCGTCACTGCCGATGCGCAGCAGGATATCGCGCAGCCGGATGCCGGCCACCGCGGCCGGGCTGCCCGGGTAGACCGCGGTGACCAGGGCGCCGCGCGCCGCTGCGGGCAAGCCACTGTTGGCGGCCACCGGCACGAAGGCGTAGTCGGCGCCGAGCCAGCCGCGGACCACGTGGCCGGTGGCGATGATCTGGTCCAGCACCTTCTTGGCGGTGGTGACGGGTATCGCAAACCCGATGCCTTCGGCGCCGGCTGCCTTGCCGATCAGCAAGGTGTTGATGCCGACCAGTTGCCCCTCGGCATTGACCAGCGCGCCACCGGAATTGCCCAGGTTGATGGCGGCATCGGTCTGGATGAAGTCCTCCGCGCTGGAGCTGTTCAACTGACGACCGATGGCACTGACGATGCCCATGGTTACGGTCTGGTTGAGTCCGAGCGGGTTGCCGATCGCCAGTACCACGTCGCCCGGACGCAGGGGCTGGCTGGCGATTGGAATCACCGGTGGATTGCTGGCGTCGATCTTCAGCACTGCCAGATCCGACTCCTCGTCGGCGCCGACCAGGCTGGCCTTGGCGATGCGGCCGTCGTACAACAGCACCTGGATGTCGGCGGCCTGCGCGATCACGTGGTTGTTGGTCAACACGTAACCCTGCGGACTGACGATGACGCCCGAGCCCAGGGTCTGTTCGCGGTGCTGATAGGTGGTGGGCTGGCCGCCGAACAATTGCTGCAGCACCGGGTTGTCGTACATGCGCACGGCCTGCTCGGTGACGATCTTGTTGGCGTAGATGTTGACCACCGACGGCGCCGCAGCGGCGACTGCGTCGGCGTATGAAACCGGGCCGTTGCCCACATGCGGCTGGCTGACGGTCGGCTCGGGTGTTGCGGCCAGGCCAAAGTGGGCGCGCAGCCGCTCGCCGCTGCCGGGCCAGAACAGGCCGACCACGAAAGCCATGGCCAGGCCGAGAATGGCGAAGCGGGCAATGAACAGGAGCGTGCCGGCGGCATGTTTCATGTCGGAGGAGGTGTCCCGGCGATCGTGCGAGTGGGGTGGCGGCTGGACTTCGCCGTGATGCCGTTTATTGTACGGGGCGGGGCCTGACGCTACACTAACGCGATTTTTGCAGGCACCAAAACGCCTGTGTCTCAATGCCTAGCAATGTAATCCGGAGAGCCTGATGGCGAACGAAGTCGTCGATCACGGCCGCCGCCGTTTCCTGACAGCAACCACTGCGGTGGTTGGTGGTATCGGAATCGTGTCGGCAGCTGTGCCCTTCATCAAGTCGTGGGAACCCAGCGCGCGTGCCAAGGCCGCTGGCGCTCCGGTTACGCAATCGCTGGCCAAGATCGAGGCGGGGCAGTTGCTCACGGTGTCGTGGCGCAGCCTGCCGGTGTTCGTGCTCAATCGCACGAAGGCCCAGTTGGCCACCCTGCCGATGGTGGACTCGCGCCTGGTAGACCCCAAGTCCGACGGTGCCTCCGCCGAGCAGCAGCCGAAGTACGCGCAGAACGAGGCGCGCTCGATCAAGCCGGAATGGCTGGTCGTGATCGGCATCTGCACGCATCTGGGCTGCGTGCCGGACTTCGTGCCCGAGATCAAGCCCGAGCCGTTCGACCCGGAGTGGAAGGGCGGCTTCTATTGCCCGTGCCACAAGTCGCGCTACGACCTGGCCGGTCGCGTGTTCCAGGGCGTGCCCGCGCCGAAGAACCTGCCGGTGCCGCCGTATCATTTCATTGATGACAGCACCATCCAGATTGGCGTGGATCCGAAGGAGGCTGGCTAATGGCCAACGTATTCACGAGCATCGGTGACTGGGTCAACGAACGCGCACCCGGCATGGCGCCGATGTACCGCGCGCACATGACCGAGTATTACGCGCCGAAGAACTTCAACCTCTGGTACTACTTCGGGTCGCTGGCCCTGCTGGTGCTGATCAACCAGATCGTCACCGGCATCTTCCTGACCATGAACTACAACCCGAGTGCGGCGGGAGCCTTCAACTCGGTCGAGTACATCATGCGTGACGTG
This sequence comes from Rhodanobacter ginsengiterrae, assembly GCF_050026815.1. Classification (NCBI taxonomy): domain Bacteria; kingdom Pseudomonadati; phylum Pseudomonadota; class Gammaproteobacteria; order Lysobacterales; family Rhodanobacteraceae; genus Rhodanobacter; species Rhodanobacter ginsengiterrae. The sequence continues at coordinate 216,790 of NZ_JALBWO010000053.1, forward strand.
GAGTGGGGCTGGCTGATCCGCTACATGCACTCCACCGGTGCCTCGCTGTTCTTCGTGGTGGTGTTCCTGCACATGTTCCGCGGCATCATGTACGGCTCGTACAAGAAGCCGCGCGAACTGGTGTGGCTGCTCGGCATGCTGATCTTCCTGGTGCTGATGGCCGAAGCGTTCATGGGTTACGTGCTGCCGTGGGGCAACATGTCGTTCTGGGGCGCCAAGGTGATCATCTCGCTGTTCGGCACGATCCCGTACATCGGCAGCACGCTGGTGGAATGGATCATGGGCGACTTCCTGCCGGCCGACGCCACCCTGAACCGGTTCTTCGCACTGCACGTGATCGCGCTGCCGATCGTGCTGCTGCTGCTGGTGGTGCTGCATATCGCCGCGCTGCACGAAGTGGGTTCGAACAACCCCGATGGCGTCGAGATCAAGAAGGGTCCCAAGGGCAATCGCTGGGATGCGCTGAAACCCACCGACGGCATTCCGTTCCATCCGTACTACACGGTGAAGGACCTGGTAGGGGTGGGCTTCTTCCTGATGATCGCCGCGTTCATCATCTTCTTCGCGCCGACCTTCGGCGGCTGGTTCCTGGAACACGACAACTTCATTCCGGCCAACAACCTGGCGACCCCGTCGCACATCAAGCCGGTGTGGTACTTCACCCCGTTCTACGCGATCGTGCGCATGATTCCGTCCTTCCTCGGCTCGGCCGTGTGGGGCGTGATCGCCATGTTCGGCGCCATTGCGGTGCTGTTTGCGCTGCCCTGGTTCGATCGCGGCAAGGTCAAGTCGATCCGCTATCGCGGCACCGGTTTCAAGGTGGCGCTGGGCCTGTTCGTGGTGTCGTTCATCTCGCTGGGCGCGGTGGGCGCGGGTGTGACCGCCGAGGTGATGCCGGTCTGGTTCGGCAACATCGACGTGACCTTCTGGGAAAACCTGTTCGGTCGCGTGATGACGGCGGTGTACTTCGGATTCTTCGCATTCCTTTGGGCCTACACATATTTCGGCTGGGAAAAGACCAAGCCGGTTCCGGAACGGGTGACGACGCATGACTAAGCGGCAGCTGCTAATGAAGCGATACATCTTCCCGCTGGCGCTGGCGTTCAGTCTGATCGTCGGCAGCGCGTCGGTGCAGGCCTCCGAAGAGGGCGGCCTGCCCCCCGCCGGCACCAATGTGCAGGACCAGGCTTCGCTGCAGCGCGGTGCCAAGTTGTTCTTCAACTACTGCGTCGGCTGCCATTCGCTCAAGTACATGCGTTACGAGCGGATCGCCGGCGACCTGGGCTTGACCGAAGCCGAAGTGATGGAGAACCTCAACTTCACCGGCGCGAAGTTCGGTGAGACCGTGGTTTCGCACATGCCTGCGGACTTGGCGGCCAAGTGGTTCGGCAAGGCACCGCCGGATCTGTCGCTGGAAGTGCGCGCCAAGGGCGCGGACTGGGTGAACGCGTATCTGAACTCGTTCTACCTGGACCCGAGCCGGCCGGTCGGCTGGAACAACACGGTGTTCCCGAATGCCTCGATGCCGTTCCCGTTGTGGGAACTGCAGGGCTTGCAGACGCCGGTGATGGCCGAAGTCAAGCCCGGTGAGGATGCCAAGGTCGAGAAGCTGGTGCTGTCGCAGCCGGGCAAGATGACGCCGGCGCAGTTCCAGCAGGCCAGTCGCGACCTGACGACGTTCCTCGAATACGCTTCCGAGCCGGCGGCGCTCGAGCGTCATCATTACGGTATCTGGGTGCTGCTGTTCCTGGCGTTCTTCACCCTGCTCGCCTACGTCCTCAAGAAGGAATACTGGAAGGACGTCCACTGAGTCCGAATGGCATCAACCGACTGCGGCGGCCATGAGCCGCCGCAGTCGTCTCACCGATGGGGAATTGCGCATGGTCCCAAGCGCTCGCTCGCGTACCGTATTGACGCTCTACACCACCGCCGATGACGTGCAATGTCATCGCGCCAGGCTGGTGCTGGCCGCCAAGGGGGTCAGCTACGAACGCGTCCTGGTGGATCCGCTGCATCCGCCGGAGGACCTGATCGACCTCAATCCCTATGCCAGCACGCCGACCCTGGTCGACCGCGATCTGACCCTGTTCGATACGTCGGTGGTCTGCGAATACCTTGATGAGCGCTATCCGCATCCGCCGCTGATGCCGATCGATCCGCAGTCGCGGGCGCGGCTGCGGGTGGCCGCGGTGCGCATCGAGAAGGACTGGCTCACCGAAGTGGACATCATCCGTGCGGGTGGTCGGCCGGTGGATGCGGCGCGCAAGCGGCTGCGCGAGCATCTGCTGGCTTCCGTGCCGCTGTTCAAGGCGGCGAAGTTCTTTCTCAATTCCGAAATGAGCCTGGCGGACTGCCTGGTGGCGCCGGTGATCTGGCGACTGCCATGGCTGGGCGTGGAGCTGGGCAAGGAAGGCAAGCCGTTGCTCGATTACGGCGAGCGTTTGTTTCACAGTCAGGGTTTTGCGCGCAGCATGACCGATCAGGAAAAGGCGATGCGGCAAAACCATGAGCAAGAATGACGTCGTGCCAATGAGTTCCAATCGACCGTACCTGCTGCGGGCAATCTATGACTGGATCAGCGACAACGAGCTGACCCCGTACATTCTGGTGGATGCCGGCTTTTCCGGGGTGCGGGTGCCGCCGCAGGTGGTCAAGAACGGTCAGGTCGTGCTCAATCTGGCGATGCGGGCGGTGGCGAATCTCGACCTCGGCAACGACTGGGTCAGCTTCCAGGCGCGCTTCTCCGGCGTCAGTCAGTCGATCCAGATCCCGGTGCAGGCGGTGCTGGCACTGTACGCCCAGGAAAATGGCCAGGGCATGATGTTTCCGGCCGAAGAAGAGGGCGGTGACCCGCCACCGTCGGCACCGGAGCCGGACGACAGCAGCCGCACCACGGCCGCCGATGACGTGGGCGGCAAGCCGAAGCGCAGTACACCGCACCTGCGGGTCGTGAAGTAGCCCGCGAGTCGTGCACGCGCGGCCATAGGCCATACGGCCGCGCTCAGTTCAGGCGATCGCTGCGGCGCGGGCGCAAGGCCACCACGTTGTCGACCGGTGTGGTCGGCAAGGCATGGCTGGTCGGCTCCTCGTGCGGCAGCACCCTGATCACCGGAAGGCTCAGGCTGGTGACGCTGTCGCCGAGCATCCACAGTCGGCATGTCTCGCGATCATGGCCGTCGATGCTGACCTCGAAACCGTAACAGCGCTCGATCCGACGCAAGCCGTTGACCCGACGCAGGCGCAGGGCACGCAAGCCGACCGTCTCATCGAGCAATTGCAGACCATGCTGCCGGCACTGGCGCCGCGCCTCCTGCACGGCGCGCTCCCGCGCCGCGCTGAGCTTCAGCCACGATGTCACAACGGCGACCAGAGCCAACAGCAGCAGCAGATTGAAGACATCGCTCATGCCTGCAGTGTGTGGGTGCAGCCGGTCCAGCGCAAGGCGCCGGCGATCACCGGATCAGGGTCGCACGGATCAATCTTGCTCAGTCCAGTTGCAGGCGCAGCGACAAGTCGATCGCCTGGACATGCTTGGTCAGCGCGCCGACCGAGATGAAGTCCACGCCGGTGCGGGCGAATTCGCCAATCGTGTCCAGGTCCACATTGCCGGACACTTCCAGCGCGACCCGACCTGCCGTGCGGCGCACCGCCTCGTGCATGTCCGCCAGCATGAAGTTGTCCAGCATGATGCGGTCCACGCCGGCCTGCAGGGCCTGTTCCAGCTCATCGAGATTCTCCACCTCGATTTCCAGCAACAGGCTGGGATGCGACTGCCGTGCCGCCTGGACGGCGGCGGCAATGCTGCCGGCCGCGATGATGTGGTTTTCCTTGATCAGGATCGCGTCGTACAGGCCCATCCGGTGGTTGTGGCCGCCGCCGCAGCGTACGGCGTATTTCTGCGCGACGCGAAGGCCGGGGATGGTCTTGCGCGTATCCAGCACCCGCGTGACGGTATCTCCCATTGCGGCGACATAACGCGCGGTCAGGGTGGCCGTGGCGGAAAGCAACTGCAGGAAGTTCAACGCGGAACGCTCGGCGGTAACCAGTGAGCGCGCGTGGCCGGACAGCTGGCAGATCACCGTGCCAGCGGCGACACGTTCACCGTCCCGGACCTTCCAGCCGATGCGTACCGCCGGATCCATGCGCCGAAAACAGGCATCGAACCATGCCGTGCCGGCGATCACCGCGGCTTCGCGGCAGGTCAGTTCCGCGTGGGCGCGTGCGTCGACGGGCAGCAGGTCAGCAGTGGCATCGCCGGCACCGAGGTCTTCGGCGAGGGCCCGTTCGACATCCTGGGCGATCTGATCGGCTGAAGGTGCGATTGGTGCTGCAATGGGACTCATTCGGCGGAGGTGTCTTCGGAAGAGGGGTGTTCGCTCTGACTCAGCTTGCCCACGATGGCCGTCATCGCCCGATCAAACAGCGCGTTGGCCGCCAGCACGCGAGCCTGCCCCCCGGTGATCAGGACGGTCAGTTCCTGCGGCGAATAGTCCGCTACCTTGAGGCCGCGGCGATTGACGAAGAGGTAGCGCCCACTCATCGGGCTGATCCACGACAGCTTCGCGCGGGTCATCGCCTCGGTGGGCAGGCAGAACTCCAGCCAGGTACCGGGCTGGAGCGCAATCACCTGATGCCATTCCGGGCTGTCCAGCGGAACTTCAGCGACATCTTCCTCGAGTTCTTCTTCATGTGAACTCTGGCTTGCCATGATCGGCTGGATGTTGTCGGGGATCGCCAGCATGGCAGCGTCTTCCTCGACGGTGACGACCTCGGCCGGCCCCAGGGTTTCGCCCAGTTGCTGGCGATAATAGGTATGCAATTGCGTCAGCAGGCGCTCCACGTCCTGTTCCTGGAACGCCACGTTGGCCAGACCCTGGCGCAGTGCCCGTTCGATGCCCGGCAACATCTGGCGCAGCAGCTGCCGGCTCTCGTGGTCCTGCGGAACACGCGTGCTGGCAATGAAGTCGTCGATGAAGCGCAGCGCGCTCTTGAACGAGGGAGCATCCTCGCCTTCGCGCAGCAGGGTCAGCACCAGGTGGTTGGCCCAGGCGCGTGCCAGCACGCCGTGCACCAGCGGCGGCAGTTTGTTGTCGCCGATGCGATCAAGGATTTCGCGTGCCGCGCGCCGACGTGCCTGCTCGAGTTTTTCGCGGCCACGGGTGGACTCCGCCACCCGCTGCTCGGCCAGCTCGGAACGACGCTTGTTGGCATCCTGGAATTGCTGCAGGTCGAGCAGCAGACGCTCGAAGATGCCCATGTCGTCGTCGAAGTCATGCAGCAACTGGTCGACGATCCATTTCACCTTGTCGTGCAGGCGCTGGTCGCGATCCGATTCCTCGGACCAGCTCTTGGCCTGTTCAGCCAGGCAGTCCAGCAGCCGACGCGCGGGATGCTGGCGGTGGGCAAACAGTTTGCGATCCAGGATCGCCGCCTTGAGATACGGAATCTGCAGGCGCGCCAGCATCACCTGCATGGAAGCGGGCAGGTTGCGGTCCTCGAGGATGAATTCGAACAGCATGCCGACCAGGTCGATGGTGTCCTCGTCGATGGTGGCGACGTGGCTGGGCTTCTCGCCGCGCAGCGCGCCAAGCTGGGTCAGCAACTGGCCTTTCAGCTGCAGCACTTCGCGGCTGAGTTCGGCGGCGTCGTCCGGCCGTGCGTGCGGCAGCGGACCGGCACTGGCAATCTGGCTCTGCAATACGCTCAGCGCACCAAGCAATTCGTTAGCCGACGGCAGCGGACCGCTGGGCATGGCGGCCGCGCCGCCGGCATGCGGACGCCGCGCGCTGAACAGCGCGTGCAGCGTCTGCAGCAGATCGGTGGGAATCTCGCCGCCTTCTTCAGCGCTGACGCCGAGCGCGCCGTTGGCGGGATCCATGCCGGCCTGGCTGGGGGCACCGCTCGCCTTCGCGCTGCTGCCGCGCAGGATTTCATGGCGCAGCTGCGGCAACACGCCCGCGCGCACCAGTTCGGCATTGATGCTCTGGTACAGCTCTTCCAGGCACGACAGCACGTAGCGGTCGAACAGCTTGTAGATGATCAGCTTGACGCGCATGTCGGCGCTGAGCTCATGCAGCGCCTGGCGGAAAGACTGTGCCAGGACCGCCGGCCCCACCGGGTTGCTGGCGTCCTCGACCTTGTTGCCGCCGCAGATCACCGACAAACGCTGGTTGACGGAGAACAGATCGCGTGAAAGCCGCGCTTCGTTCTTGCCGATCATGCTGGTGATCGCCAGCGACTCCTCCAGCTCGTTGTCCGCCACCAGGGAGAGTTCGACCCCGCTGATCGAGGACGGCAGCTGCATGGCCGCCGCCTTGGGCGGGTGGGCAAGTTCGGCGATGCTGCGACTCACCGCAGCCAGGAAGTTGCGCTCCACCGTCGGTCGGCGTTTGCGCACCTCGCGCATGCCGTCGAAATAGTGCATCTGGGTGGCGTTGTTCTCGGCCTTCTCGGCCAGGTCGAACAGGGCGTCGTCGACGTGTTCGAAGGCGTTGCCGATCCACTGCTGCAGATGCTTGCCGGCAATGTTGCGCACCCCGACCAGCAGCTCGCCCACGCGCTCGCTGGCCGGATCCATGCGCTGGCTCAGGTTGACGACTCGGGATGGATCGGTGGCTTCATTCATCGCCAAACCCCTGAAACATGGCGTGCGGCTGGACCCACAATGGGTCGCTCAGGTACTGAAGATAAGGCAAAGCAGCCACCCGTGTCATGCGCGGGCGCGCGTTTCACGTGGTGCGGCGACTTCAGGCGGCAGGGAAGTCGCTCAGCTGCAGCGTGCCGATCCCTTCCTCGGGCAGCATCACCGGGATGCCGTCCTCGACCCGGTAGATCACCTTGCCATCGGTGGTGATCAGGCCTTCGCTGATGCGCTCGCGCACGGCGACGCCGGCAATCGTGTCGACTTTGCCGGCACCGATGCCGTCGTTCAGCGCATCGAGTTCGCGTTTGGTCAGGGGCCGCAGCGGGGTTTTGCTGACCGGGCAGCACAGAATGTCGAGCAGGCGCTTGTCCATGGGTTGCTTGGGTGTGCCGGGGTGGAGAAAGCCCGTACAATAGCCGTTTTTGGGCATTCCGGCCATGACAGGAACAAGCATGCGGCCACTTGTTGGCGTCGTGATGGGCTCGCGTTCGGATTGGGAAACCATGCAGCACGCGGTCGACGCGCTGACCGAGTTGGGTATCGCCCACGAGGTCAGGGTGGTCTCCGCCCATCGCACGCCGGACCTGTTGTTCAGCTACGCGGAACGGGCGGTCGAGAGAGGCCTTCAGGTGATCATCGCCGGCGCCGGCGGCGCCGCTCATCTGCCCGGCATGCTGGCGGCCAAGACCCGGCTGCCGGTGTTCGGCGTGCCGGTGCAGTCCAAGGCACTCAACGGCATGGATTCCCTGCTGTCGATCGCGCAGATGCCGGCCGGGATTCCGGTCGGAACCCTGGCCATCGGTCGTGCCGGCGCGGTGAATGCCGGTCTGCTGGCGGCGGCGGTGCTGGCCCTGCATGATCCGGTCCTGGCCAGTGCTCTGGACGAGTGGCGTGCGCGGCAGACCCGGGCCGTGCTGGAACAGCCGGATCCGCGCCAATGAGCGAACGCAGGCAACCCGTACTGGGCGTACTGGGTGGCGGTCAGCTGGCTCGCATGCTGGCGCTGGCGGCCGCGCCACTGGGCGTGAAGTCGTTGGTGGTCGACAGTTCGGCCGATGCCTGTGGCGGGCAGGTGGCGCCACTGGTGGTGGCCGACTGGACCGACTACGCCGCGCTGGAAGCCTTTGCCGCGGAAGTCGACGTGGTGACCTTCGACTTCGAGAACGTGCCGGCGGAAACTGCGCACTGGCTGGCCGAGCGTGTCGCGGTATTTCCCGCGCCGCGGGCGCTGGCGGTGGCCCAGGACCGGCTGGCCGAGAAAACCCTGTTCCGTGAGTGCGGCCTGCCCACGCCGGATTTCATGACGGTCGACACGCGCGGGCAACTGGATCAGGCGCTGGCCACGGTGGGTGCGCCCGCCATTCTGAAAACCCGGCGGCTCGGCTACGACGGCAAGGGCCAGTTCCGCTTGCGCGATGTCGCCGATGCCGATGCAGCGTGGGCTGCGCTGGGTGCACAGGCGTCTGCCCACGGACTGATCCTCGAGGCCTTCGTGCCGTTCGAACGCGAGCTTTCGGTGCTGGCCGTGCGTGGTCGCGATGGTGATTTCCGCACCTGGCCGCTGACCCGCAACTGGCATGTCGATGGCGTGCTGTCGATGAGTCTGGCACCGGCGCCGGACATCACGGTGTTGCAAGGGCGCGCCACCGAACTGGCCCGCACGCTGGCCGAACGGCTGGACTATGTCGGCGTGTTCGCACTGGAACTGTTCGTCAAGGATGGCGAGCTGCTCGGCAACGAGATGGCGCCGCGGGTGCACAACTCCGGCCACTGGACCATCGAGGGCGCACATACCAGCCAGTTCGAGAACCATGTGCGCGCCGTGCTTGGCCTGCCGCTGGGCGACACCGGTGCACGCGGGTTGTCGGCCATGTTCAACTGGATCAGCGAACTGCCCGATGCGGCGCCGGTGCTGCAGGCGGTCGATGCGCATTGGCACGACTACGGCAAGCAGGCGCGGCCCGGGCGAAAGGTCGGACATGCGACGGTGTGTGCCGTCGATGCCGCCTCGCTGGCCGAGCGAGTGGGTGGTATTGCCCGCACGCTTGATCGCCAAACGCAGGCGCGACCGCTGCTGGATGCGCTGCGCGGCTGATTGCGCCATGCCCGGTCGACATGCGCTGGCTGGATCAGGTGCGAGCGGCATGGTGCTGAACTGATCCGCTTGCCTTGCGCCGTTCGCGCAAGCACCGAGGGTTCTCGTCCAGTGCGCCGAACTGCTGCTGCAGGCCGGCAGCATGGTCGAATCGAATGCCGCGGAGGATCCGCATCATCACCTGGCGGACGACCGCCTCGGCTGAGCGGAATCTTGCAACAACCTGACATGAAAAAAAGCGGAGCCCCGGAAGGCTCCGCCTTTTTCATGTCAGATGCCGAGGACTCAGGCGAGATTCTTTGCCGCGAATTCCCAGTTCACCAGGTTCCAGAACGCCTCCAGGTATTTCGGGCGGGCGTTGCGGTAGTCGATGTAATAGGCGTGTTCCCACACGTCGGCGGTGAACAGCGGCTTGTCGCTGCCGGTGATCGGGGTGGCGGCATTCGAGGTGTTGACGATGCCCAGCGAGCCATCCTGGCGCTGCACCAGCCACGTCCAGCCCGAGCCGAAATTGCCGGCGGCGGACTTGCTGAATTCTTCCTTGAACTTGTCGACCGAGCCGAACGCCTTGTTGATTGCATCGGCCAGCTTGCCGCTCGGCGCGCCGCCGCCCTTGGGGCTCATCGAGTTCCAGTAGAAGGTGTGGTTCCAGATCTGCGCGGCGTTGTTGAACACGCCACCGGACGACTTGCGAATGATGTCTTCAAGCGGCGCGTCGGCGAACTCGGTGCCTTCGATCAGCTTGTTGAGATTGGTCACATAGGCCTGGTGGTGCTTGCCGTAGTGGAAATCCAGCGTTTCAGCGGAAATATGCGGCTCCAGCGCGTTCCTTTCGTACGGAAGCGGGGGAAGTTCAATCGCCATGGTGAGGCTCCTTTGCGTTGGCTGGGGAAAATGGGCGGCGCAGCGGGTGGCAGCCAGCGGCAGGCTGATACAATAGCGCTCTGCCTGCATTGTAAAGATGAATCACCGAACTATGGACATCAACGAGCAAATCAGGGCGATGCTGGCCGCGCATCCCATCGTGCTTTTCATGAAAGGCACGCCGGAATTTCCAATGTGCGGATTTTCCAGCCGCGCCGCGCAGGCGTTGACCGAAGCCGGTGCCGTGTTCCAGACGGTGAACGTGCTGGCCGATCCGCGCATCCGTGCCGCCTTGCCGCATTTTTCCAATTGGCCCACCTTCCCGCAGTTGTTCATCCAGGGCGAACTGATCGGTGGTTGCGACATCATCGAAGAATTGAAAGCGGCCGGCGAGCTGTCGCGCATGGCGAGCGATGTTGCCGGGGCCGCTCTTTGACCACGTTGCCTTTTTCGCGCCTTCCCGACCACTGGCAGCCTGGCAGCGACAGTCTGGCCGGTCGTGTGGTGCTGGTCACCGGCGCCTACGGCGGGCTTGGCGGTGCGGTTTCGCGAGCCGCCGCACGTGCGGGCGCTACCGTCGTCATCACCGGCAAGCGCAAGCGCCAGCTCGAGCAGCTTTATGACGCGATGCTGGCCGAAGGCCTGGCCGAGCCGGTGATCCATCCGCTGGACATGGAAGTGGCCACGCCGAAGGACTATGCCGCGCTGGCCGAAGGGCTGGAGCGCGACTTTGGACGTCTGGATGGCATCGTGCATGCCGCCGTCAGTTTTTCCGGCCTGACCCCGATCACCATGCACAAGCCCGATGCCTGGCTGCGCGCGATGCACGTCAATGTCAACGCGCCGTTCGCGCTGACCCAGGCCTGCCTGCCATTGTTGACCCAGGCCGAAGACAGCGCCGTGGTGTTCGTGCTGGACAACCCCGAGCTGTTGCAACGCGCGCACTGGGGCGCTTACGGTGCGTCCAAGGCGGCGCTGGAGCGCCTGGTGGCGATCCTGCACGAGGAAACCGACACCAGTCCGCTGCGTACCCACGCAATGTTGCCAGCGCCAATGCGCACCGCGCTGCGGCAGCTGGCGTACTTCGGCGAGGATGTCTCGCAGCGACCGCTGCCGGATGCCACCGCGGCGGCGGCGGTCTATCTGCTCGGTGCGCAGGGGATGGCGGCGCGCGGCACGATACTGGATTTGCGGGCGGACTGAACGGCGGTCACACGGGTGACCCGCGGGCAGGCCGACGATACGGCGCATGATGCGCCAGACACACCGATGGAGTTGAGATGGAAGCGCAGATGACCACCTTGTCCGCGGGCATCCTGTTGTTCCTGATCATGGATCCGCTGGGCAATATCCCGTTGTTTCTCAGCCTGCTCAAGGATGTGCCGCCGAAGCGGCGCCGCCACGTCATGGTGCGCGAACTGCTGATCGCGCTGGGCGTGTTGCTGGCATTCCTGTTCGGTGGTCAGTACATCCTGCGTCTGCTGCAACTCAAGCAGGAGTCGATCAGCATTGCCGGCGGTATCGTGCTGTTCCTTATCGGCATCAAGATGGTGTTTCCGCCGGCCGATGGCAGCGGCATCTTCGGCAAGACCGGTGGCGGCGAGCCGTTCATCGTGCCCATGGCGATTCCTGGCGTGGCTGGCCCCTCGGCGATGGCGGCACTGCTGTTGCTGACCAACACCCAGCCAGGTCGTACCGCCGACTGGACCATCGCGCTGCTGCTGGCCTGGCTGGCCAGTTCGCTGATCCTGCTCAGCGCCACCTACCTGTTCCGCTGGCTCGGCGAGAGCGTGCTGACCGCGCTGGAGCGCGTGATGGGCATGCTGCTGATCGCGCTTTCGGTGCAGATGTTCATGGCCGGCGTGGCGTCGTTCCTGCGCACGGGCGTCTGAGCCTCGAGCAGGCATTCGCGCCGGACGCCTGCGGCATCCAGATTCGGCAAGTGTGCGCCAAGCCGCGGAAAGCACTCATGATCGGGTATAGGCCGATGCGCGGATGTGGCGCGGCATGATGGCCTGGGCGATCGGTGGAGGCTCGCCATGTTGCTGATTTCAAAAGCTTCGCGCCTCTGTTCCGGGCGGCCTGTGGCCGGACCGGGGTAACGTGTAAACGTTACAAGAATGTCATACAATGACGTTACAATCATTTAACAAAGCCGCGGACGGGATGGTCCAGCGTGCCGAGGTTCTTGCGGTCCGTGTCCTGTTGGGATCGCACAATTGGGGTTGCAGATCGTGTCGATGTAGCCGGGCTTTCGCCGGGCTCAGCCACGTTTTTGACCTTCAAACCAGAGTTTCCTTTCGTTGCGAGCCTGAGGGTCGATCAAGAATGAATAGCCGAATTCGCGCCAAACTCCTGCCGTTTGCCATTGCTTCGTTGCTGGCGGCGTCGGTGCCTGCCATCGCGCAGGACACTTCCTCCTCGATCAGTGGCCGCGTGCTTGACGCGAACGGCCAGCCGGTGGCCGGTGCCACCGTGCAGATCGTGCACGAGCCGTCGGGCACCACCAAGATCACTACCACCGATGCAAATGGTCGCTATTCCTCGCAGGGCCTGCGCGTGGGTGGTCCGTTCGACGTGACCGTCTCCAAGGCCGGCATGGCGCAGGCGGAGCAGGACAACGTCTACCTGCAATTGGCGCAGGAATCGGCGATCAACCTCACCATGGGTGGCGCCAGCGAAAAGGCGGCGGTTGATCTGAACGGGGTCACCGTCTCGGCAAGCTCGCTGGCCCAGACCTTCTCACCGGACAACAAGGGCATCTCGACGAATGTGTCGAGCCGCGAGATCGAAGCGACGCCGACACCCGACCGCTCGATTCAGAACATCGTGCGCCTCGATCCGCGCATCGTGGTCACCGATCGCGCCGCCGGTTCGTTCTCGGCCATCGGCCAGAACAGCCGCTACAACAACATCACGGTGGACTCGGTCAGCGCCAACGACCCGTTCGGCCTGAACGCGAACGGATTGCCGACCCTGGGCACGCCGATTTCGCAGGACACGATCGAGGAATACAATATCTCGACCGCGAACTATGACGTGGCCACCCGGCGCGGCGTGGGCGCCACGGTCAACGCGGTGACCAAGAGTGGTACCAACGATTTCCACGGTTCGGTCTACTACGTATTCCAGAACCAGAACATGATCGGCAAGAACGAGGCCGACGCCAAGTTCAACGGCTTTGATCGCCAGTGGACCGGCGGCGCCACCGTCGGTGGTCCGATCATCAAGGACAAGCTGTTCTTCTTCGTCTCGGCCGAGAAGAGCAAGCAGATCGGTTCGGGCAGCCCGTATGGTCCGGAAGGCAGTGGCGCCAGCGTCATCGTGAAAGGGCTCACCCCCGACATGATCCAGCAGGTGCGCGACATCGCCGCCAGCAAGTACGGCATCACCGACATCGGCTCCGCCGGTGGTGGCAACGCCGATCTGGAAGACAAGCGCTACCTGGGCAAGATCGACTGGAACATCAGCGACAGCCATCGTGCGAGCTTCACCTTCGCCCAGACCAAGGAAAGCAAGCCGACCATCGGCGGCACCAGCAGCAAACTGGTGCTTTCCAGCGGCTGGTACAACTCCCAGACCAAGAACACCAGCTACGCGTTGCATTTCTACGATGACTGGTCCGATTCGTTCTCGACCGATACCACCATTTCGTACGCCAAGTTCCACAAGGGCAACAGCCCGGTGGCTGGTGGCGACCTGCCGGACATCACCGTGTACCCCGTCGGTTTCCGCAACGGCGCACAGGTGGAGTTCGGCACCAACTATTCGTACCAGGCCAACGTCCTGGACGTGAAGACGCTGAATGCCGCATGGGCAGGCACGTATTACGCCGGCGACCACACCATCAAGGGTGGCTTCGACTACGAGAGGGATACCACCTACAACCTCTTCCTGCAGAACTATTTCGGCAGCTACACGTTCGAGGACGGCAACGGTCTGAGCGGGCTGGAGAACTTCGCGAACGGCAACTACTACCAGTACCGTTACAGCCGCCCGGCCGATGGCCTGAGCCTGAACGACGTCGCGGCCAACTTCGAGCTCAAGCAGTGGGGCGTGTTCCTGCAGGACACCTGGCAGGTCAACAACAACCTGTCGGTGCAGTACGGCATCCGCGTCGATATTCCGCTGATGAGTGACAAGCCGATCTACAACCCGCTGTTCGCGGCGCCGGTGGGGACCAATCCGGTCACGGGTGCCGCCACCGGCGGCTTTGGTCGGACCAACCAGACCACCATCAACGGCAATCGCGTGGTGCAGCCGCGCCTGTCGTTCAACTACAACTTCGACACCGAGCGCCTGACCCAGTTGCGCGGTGGCGCGGGCCTGTTCATCTCCAACCCGCCTGGCGTGTGGATCGGCAACATCTTCTCCAACTCGGGCGCGACGCAGACCCAGTTCAATTGCGGTCCGACGCAGAAAGCTCCCTGCAATACCAACCTGCCGCCCTTCAGCGCGGATGCGCACAACCAGCAGGATGGCGTAGTCGGTTCGGGTCAGCAGACCGTCAACACCATCTCGCCCGGCTTCCGCCTGCCCAGCGTGTGGAAGTTCAGTGTCGGCATGGACAAGGAGTTGCCGTGGTGGGGCCTGATCGCCACCGCTGACTACCAGCACATCAAGGTGCGCGATGCCATTCTTTATCAGAACATGAACGTGGGTGCTCCCACCGGCGTGCTGCCGGATGGTCGCTTCACTTACTACAAGAACCCCACCAAAGACCCCCGCTCGTCGGGTCAGCAGTCGCGTTACCTCGCCAACGGCGCCTTCTCTGACGGCACCATCAACCTGGCCAATAGCAGCCGCGGCAGCGCCGACAGCCTGGCCTTGTCCCTGAAGAAGCCGTTCTCGACCGACTGGTCGGGCATGGTGGGCTTCACCTGGAGTCGCTCGACGGAAGTGAACCCCGGTACCAGCAGCGTCGCCCGTTCGAACTATGTGAACAATTACATCGTCAACCCGAACGAGAACGAGGCGAGCCCGTCGAACTATTCGATCCCGCGTCGCGTGATCGCCGGCCTCAATTGGCAGCATCGCTTCTTCGGTGATTACGCCACCAGCGCCAGCCTGTTCTACGACGGCCACAATGCCTCGCCGTACAGCTGGACCTTCGGCAACGATGCCAACGGTGACGGTGTCAGCAACGACCTCGTCTTCATCCCGAACCCGGGCCAGGTGTCGTTCCGTGCCAATACCGATCCCAAGCTGGTTCAGCAGTTCTACGACTACATCAAGTCGAACGACTACCTGAAGGCTCACCAGGGCGGCATCGCGGGTCGCAACGGTGATCGCGCAGGCTGGCTCAACCAGATCGACCTGAGCTTCAGCCAGGAAATTCCCGGCCTGTTCAAGGGCAACAAGGGCAAGATCAAGCTCGACGTGTACAACTTCACCAACCTGCTGAACAAGCACTGGGGTATCGAGAAGCGTGCCAACTTCCCGGGCTACCGCAACCTGGCCGACTTCTACGGTGTGGGTGCCGACGGCAAGTACATCTACGACATCTCCGGCTCCAGCTATCTGGACAGCAACGGCAACTACAGTCCGCAGCAGGTACCGACCTCGACCTTCCCGAGCGACCTGGCTCAGCGTTGGGCGGTGCAGTTGACGGTGAAGTACACGTTCTGATCCGGCTTCGGGTCTGAAATAAAACCGGCGCCCGCGAGGGCGCCGGTTTTTTGTGCTTGACCATATCTGGCCTGCGCAGGAAGCTAGCCGGTCGGCTGCGATGGAGCGGCCAGGGAGAAGCAATCGAATGAATGACACTTACAAGGGTGCGCCCGCCAGAACCGGCGTCGTGAGCGCCCGCATTTCGCCGATCGGCGGGCTGGACGTGCTCTCGCGTCATGAAGTGGCGCGCCTGCGCGGCGCCAGCGGTTCCGGCCTGCACGCGCTGCTGCGGCGCTGCGCGCTGGCGGTGCTGACCTCGGGCAACGTCAGTGACGATCCGCGGGCGATCCTCGAGCAATACCCCGATTTCGACATCCAGGTGCTGCAGCAGGATCGCGGCATGAAGATCGAGTTGACCAACGCACCGGCGCAGGCGTTCGTGGACGGCCAGATCATCCGCGGCATCAACGAGCTGCTGGTGGCGGTGGTGCGCGACATCGTCTATGTGTCGACCCAGATGGAGCAGGTCGGCTTCGACCTGGATCCGTCCGCCGCCTTGACCCAGGGCGTGTTCGAGATCCTGCGCAACGCGCGCATCCTCAAGCCGCAGGTCGATCCGAACCTGGTGGTGTGCTGGGGCGGCCACTCGATCTCGCGCGAGGAATACGACTACACCAAACTGGTCGGCTACCAACTCGGCCTGCGCGGGCTGGACATCTGCACCGGCTGCGGCCCGGGCGCGATGAAGGGGCCGATGAAGGGCGCCACCATCTCGCATGCGAAGCAGCGGCGCCGGCACAACCGTTACATCGGCATCACCGAGCCGGGCATCATCGCGGCCGAATCGCCGAATCCGATCGTCAACCACCTGGTGATCATGCCGGACATCGAGAAGCGGCTGGAGGCGTTCGTGCGCCTGGGCCACGGCATCATCGTGTTCCCCGGTGGCGTCGGTACGGCCGAGGAAATCCTCTACCTGCTGGGCATCCTGCTGCATCCGGACAATGCCGGTACGCCGTTCCCGCTGATCTTCACCGGGCCGCGCCAGTCGGCCGCCTACTTCGAGCAGATCGACCGCTTCCTGCGACTCAGCCTCGGCGACGAGGTGGCGCGGCACTACCAGATCATCGTGGATGATCCGCAGACCGTGGCGCGCACCATGATCAAGGGGCTGGACAAGGTGCGGCACAACCGGCTCGACACCAAGGACGCCTTCTTCTTCAACTGGGCGCTGCAGATTCCGCTGGAATTCCAGCAGCCGTTCCGGCCCACCCACGAGGCGATGCGCGCGCTGCAGATCCGCCATGGCCGTCCGCTGCACGAACTGGCGGCGGATTTGCGCCGCGCGTTCTCCGGCATCGTCGCGGGCAACGTGAAGGAGGAGGGCGTGCTGGCGATCGAGAAGAACGGACCGTTCGACATCGACGGCGATGCCGACATCATGCGCGCGCTCGACAAGTTGTTGCAGGCATTTGTCGCGCAGCACCGCATGAAGCTCCCCGGCGGCAGCGCCTACGAGCCGTGCTATCGGGTCCTCGGCGCCTGAAGAAAAAGTGGCAGGAATCGGGTGCGATGGCTTGACAGTCGGCAGCCTGCTCAGCAAACTACGCAGCTCACGCCCGAATAGCTCAGCTGGTTAGAGCACTTGACTGTTAATCAGGGGGTCGCTGGTTCGAGTCCAGCTTCGGGCGCCAAATACAGGCAAGGGTCGGCAGCAATGCCGGCCCTTGCTCTTTTTGGCGGCGCGCAGAAGCAGTTGCCGGGCCAGCACTGCGACGACATGACTCGCGGACGTTGTCCCGGTAGTCGGCGTCATTGCGTATCATCGCGATGTATTTGTTGTGCGTTGGCCTGTCGGCCGTATCCCGACCTCCAGCGCGCCCGCTCTGATTCGCGCGACTTCCAAGGTCTCCCATGCGCCGCAACAATCCCGCAGGCCGCCTGCCCGAGCCACCCAACCCGATTGCCGACGACGGCGACGAAACCCATTTCTGTCGCACCTGCGCGTTTTCCGGCGCCTGCATCGCCGAGGGCTATGGCAAGCCCGAGCTGCTGGAACTGCACTGCCTGGTCGAGCACGTCGGACCGTTCCATGCCGGCGAGCACGTCTTCCGTACCGGCGATCCGTTCCGCTCCATCTTCGCGGTGCGCGCCGGCACGGTGAAGACCAGCATGGTCGACGCCGAGGGTCACGAGCAGGTGCTGGGCTTCTATCTGCCCGGCGAAGTGATCGGCCTCAATGCGATCTATCCAGACCAGTTCCCCTGCGATGCGGTGGCGCTGGATACCGCGTATTTCTGCCGCTTCTCCTTTCCCGCCATGAGCGCCCTGGCCAGTCGCATGCCGGCGGTGCAGCAACGCCTGTTCCGCTTGATCAGCAAGGAGCTCGGCATGGCCACCTTGCTGGCCGGCGACCACAACGCCGACATGCGCATGGCTGCGTTCCTCGTCGATCTTGCCGCGCGTTACGAGGAGCGCGGCTTTTCCGGCACGCGCTTCCACCTGAGCATGTCGCGCGGCGATATCGCGAACTATCTGCGGCTGGCTGCCGAGACGGTGAGTCGCGTGCTCAGCCGTTTCCGCAACCAGGAATTGATCGAGCTCGAAGGTCGCGAATTGGTGTTGCGCGATCCCGAGCGGTTGCGCCAGATCGGCAGGAATCTGCTCCCGCGCTGAGCGCTTTCCGGACACCTGTGGCGGCTTGCCGCACTGCTCGCTTTTCGGTGGCAGGGCTGACTTGGGTCAAGCGCGATTTTCGACCTCTCCCTACGATTTCATGCAGAAACCACAGGGAGAAACCCATGTCACGTTCGCTGTTCCTCGTTCTTGCCGCGGCGAGTGCGTTGACGCTTGCCGGCTGCTCGGGCAAGTCGTCTTCGGTGTCGCCAGTGGGGCAGGCTGATGCCAGCCCGGCGGCGATCGCCGCCGCCCACGGCGACTTCGGCCCGCCCCAGGGCGAACCGATCCACGCGGTGCTGACCAGCCCGCCGCATGTGCCGCCACCGCTCCATCGCAATTACCCGGCGAAAGTGATCGTCGAGCTGGAAGTGGTGGAGAAGGAGATGCCGATCTCCGAAGGGGTCAGCTACACCTTCTGGACCTTCGGCGGCACCGTGCCGGGCAGCTTCATCCGGGTGCGTCAGGGCGACACGGTGGAGTTCCACCTGAAGAACGCGCCGGACAGCAAGATGCCGCACAACATCGACCTGCACGGAGTGACCGGGCCGGGCGGTGGCGCGGCGTCCA